>NZ_JBFROH010000008.1:108216-217547 GCF_041471425.1 Vibrio sp. 10N.261.52.C2
ACTAGAGTTTTTTCAAAGTCGCCGTTGCCACGGAAAATGATCTCACCATCCTTGCGTTGTACAGTACCTACCCACTCACTGGTGTTTTCGTCGATAACGTGGATTTCGCCGTTAATGATCTTAATTGTAAGGTCACGCTCTTCCATCTCGGGACGGTCTTCACCGAATTCAGGAGACCAACGTGGTGTAGCGTCAACATCAACGTCTGGGTGTTGTGGGAGATAATCCACATCATTGTCGCTATTGGAACTAGACGACGTGCTCAAAAGCCCTGCAACCAATGCAGCAGAAGCGGCACCAACTGCAGCCCAAGTACCGTTAGATTGTTTTTCGTAAGTGACGTCATCGATTGTGGCTGTCGTGCCCGGAGTTGCATTCGCGTATTGTTCGTTTAACTTATACTGAACAGAAGCATCGATAGCGTTCATCTGCTCGTCAATAAGTTGAAGTGTTTGTTGGTTTGCTAGTTCTACGTCAACTTGAGGTGCAGAAGCAAAAGCAGGTGCTGCTAATACGCTAGAAATTGATATGGCTAAGAGTGATGCTTTCATAAAGTAGGATCTCGTTATTGAATGGAGCGTCTTGCTATCAATGCCTCCTTGGCAAGTGCGTTTATTATTCGCTGTGGTGAGATTTTCAACAATATAGCCAGCTAGTGTTGATGTATAAATCTAATTTATGCATTTGCGCTTTTTAGGTTGAGACTTGAGGTAAGTATGTTGGGTTGGATAAAAACTTGGGTTAAAAGATATGATAAGTGGTGTGAAGAGCTTGGCTTAACGCCTGAGAACAAGCGCAGTTGTGTTGCTTATCGTCGTGATCCTCAAGGGAAACAAATGGAGAGTAGGGAAAATGACACAGCAAATAAGTGACTTTCCGCTGTTTGATACTCATTGCCACGCGGATTTTGAGGCGTTTGAGCAAGGTTTTACACCTGATCAAACTATTGATGGCTATCTTAAAGAAGCGAAACAAGCGCAAGTCGAGAAGTTAATCATCCCTTCTATCGGCCAACGTAACTGGCATAAGCTTGAGAAAATTGCGCAATCTCACCCCAATGTTTACTACGCATTAGGCTTTCATCCTTACTTTTTAGAACCGGCCAATGACGAACAATTTTCGGAACTTCGCCAATTACTCGCTTCAAAAAACAGCCAATGTGTCGCGATAGGTGAGTGCGGGCTCGACTTTTTTGTGGACGTTGAACGAGAGAAACAAGAGCGCTTTTTCATCCAACAAATGGAGCTTGCGAAGGAGTTTGACCTGCCTTTAATCATCCATGAGAGGAAGTCTTACAACCGACTTATCGAGCTAATAAAGCAGCATAAGTTCACCTTAGGTGGTGTGATTCACGGTTTTTCTGGGAGTGAACAGCAAGCTTTGGCGTGGATCAAGCTCGGTTTCTATATTGGCGTCGGTGGAACGATAACTTACCCAAGAGCGCAAAAAACACGCACAACCATCGCAAAATTGCCCCTTGAATGTCTGGTATTGGAAACGGATGCTCCGGACATGCCCATGTATGGAAACCAAGGAAATGTTAATCATTCCAAATATTTAGTTACGATCTTAAATGAACTTTTTTTGCTTAGAAAAGAGCCAAAGCAATCGATTGCAGCGCAAATTTGGCAAAATAGCCATCGCGCATTCGGTATATGTGAATAAAATCGAAGGTTTTTGTTTATCGTTTGCGTAAATTGCACTGAGCTTGTGATTTGAGTCACATTTGTGTGTGAATGGTACATGAATCTTCTACGAAAGTGTGAGGACGGCATTACTTTATTAGTGGTCGCATGAGTATAATTGCCTCCGCTTTATAGCCCCATTTTGTAACACGCCAATAAATAACTAATAAGGAAGTCATAAACTATGAGCCTGTTTATGAGCCTAGTCGGAATGGTTGCACTGATCGCAATCGCAGTACTACTATCTGACAACCGCAAAGCTATTAATCTAAGAACAGTGGGTGGCGCTTTCGCTATCCAATTCGCACTTGGTGCATTCGTACTTTACATCCCTTGGGGTCGTGATCTACTTGCAGGTTTCTCTGCTGGTGTAGCAAACGTGATCGACTACGGTAAAGACGGTACTGGTTTCCTATTCGGCAGCCTAGTTAACTTCTCAGTTGACGGTATCGGTTTCATCTTTGCTTTCCAAGTACTACCAACTCTGATTTTCTTCTCTGCACTTATCTCTGTACTTTACTACATTGGTGTTATGCAAATTGTAATCAAAGTTCTTGGTGGTGGTCTTCAGAAAGCTCTAGGTACTTCTCGCGCCGAGTCTATGTCTGCAGCAGCAAACATCTTCGTTGGTCAAACTGAAGCACCTCTAGTTGTTCGTCCATTTGTTCCTAAAATGACTAACTCTGAACTATTCGCAGTAATGTGTGGTGGTTTGGCTTCTGTAGCTGGTGGTGTACTAGCGGGTTACGCATCTATGGGTGTACCTCTAGAGTACCTTGTAGCAGCATCATTCATGGCAGCACCAGGTGGTCTACTATTCGCTAAAATCATCAAGCCTGAAACAGATACGCCAGACGACAACATCGCTGACGAAATGGACGGTGGCGATGACAAACCAGCTAACGTTATCGACGCAGCAGCAGGTGGCGCATCAGTTGGTCTACAACTAGCACTTAACGTTGGTGCAATGCTACTAGCATTCATCGGTCTAATTGCTCTAATCAACGGTATCCTAGGTGGCATCGGTGGTTGGTTCGGTATGGAAAACCTAACTCTAGAACTTCTTCTAGGTTGGATCTTCGCACCGCTAGCATTCATCATTGGTGTTCCATGGGAAGAAGCAACTATCGCTGGTTCTTTCATTGGTCAGAAGACAGTTGTTAACGAATTCGTTGCATACCTAAACTTCGTACCATACGTTGGTGAAAACGCTCAAGTTGTTGCAGCAACTGGTCAAGTGATGTCTGAGAAGACTCAAGCTATCATCGCATTCGCACTATGTGGTTTCGCAAACCTTTCTTCAATTGCGATTCTTCTAGGTGGTCTAGGTGGTATTGCACCAAGCCGTCGCCACGACATCGCACGTATGGGTGTTAAAGCGGTAATTGCTGGTACTCTATCTAACCTGATGGCAGCAACAATTGCTGGCTTCTTCCTGTCTTTCTAATTAGTTAGAAATCGATATATAGACGCCATAATAATATCGCCCCGTAGCAAGAAATTGCTGCGGGGCTTTTTTGTTTTTAGGCCTGCCGTTTTTAGTATATGCACGCGCTTATGCTTAGATTCGATGTAGGGTCTAGAATGTTTTTTTGAGATACAAACCGTTTGCGTTCTAAGGAGCACTACAATTTATTGATGGATACCTATAATGTATAAGCTAAAGGGATAGGATGTCTCTGTTGGCAAGAAAGTAACCTCGAAATCAACTCGAACGTTATTCTTCTGGGATTAAGCCAAAATTAGCGATACGCTATAGATGTTAGACACAACATGACTGATTTGTTGTGCCATAGACCAAACTGGTACTGTGCGGTGACAAGGATTGCAATTGGTAGCGAAAGTTATCAAGTCTTCAGGGAACCAAGTCCGTTCATTTGTGGCTACTGAGCATTACTAAAATATCCATCTATACTGGATGGAGGGCGAAGTAGTTAACTATTTGAATATATTGATCGGAGATAGAAATGAGCGATTTAAAAGCAGCAGCTCTACGTGCACTTAAACTTATGGACCTAACTACGCTAAATGACGACGATACTACTGAAAAAGTAGTGGCGCTTTGTCATGACGCGAAGACTGCAGTAGGCAACACCGCTGCAATCTGTATTTACCCTCGCTTTATCCCAGCAGCTAAGAAAGCGTTGCGTGAGCAAGGTACTCCAGAAGTACGCATTGCGACTGTAACTAACTTCCCTCATGGTAATGACGACATCGAAATTGCTGTTGCAGAAACAAAAGCAGCGGTAGCGTACGGCGCAGACGAAGTTGACGTAGTATTCCCATACCGTGCTCTTATTGCTGGCAACGAAGAAGTTGGCTTTGAGCTAGTTAAACAGTGTAAAGCAGCTTGTGGTGACATCACGCTTAAAGTGATCATCGAAACAGGTGAACTGAAAGAAGAAGCACTAATCAAGAAAGCTTCTCAAATCTGTATCGAAGCAGGTGCAGACTTCATCAAAACTTCAACAGGTAAAGTGCCAGTAAACGCGACTCCAGAGTACGCGCGCATGATGCTTGAAGTTATCCGTGACATGGGCGTTGCTAAAACAGTTGGTTTCAAACCAGCTGGTGGCGTACGTACTGCTGAAGATGCAGCACTATACCTAGCAATGGCTGATGAGCTACTAGGCGCTGAGTGGGCAGACAACATGCACTACCGTTTTGGTGCTTCAAGCCTACTAACTAACCTTCTTAATACATTAGAAGTGACAGACCAGACTGCTGATCCAGCAGCATACTAATTTACTCGTCATATTTGACACCGCAGCGTTGTTGACTGCGTAAGTTCCTCCTAATCACATAGAGCCTCTATGCTCATAGGAATGAACTCACTGGTCGCCTAACTGCAACGCCAAATATTTAGAGTATTGAACATAATAAGTCTGTTTGATGGAGTGGCGTCAAGCCACTCCATATTACCTCTTTTCCCTACAAACCATACTCACTAGAGTTTGGGAGGCACTAATGTATCTACCTCAAGAAATTATTCGCAGAAAACGTGACGGTGAAGTCCTAACAGCTGAAGAAATTAACTTCTTCATTCAAGGTGTGGCTAAGAACACGGTTTCTGAAGGCCAAATTGCCGCATTCGCAATGGCTATCTTTTTTAATGAAATGACGATGCCAGAACGTATCGCACTAACGTGTGCAATGCGTGATTCAGGCATGGTGATTGACTGGAGCCACATGAACTTTGATGGCCCAATCGTTGATAAACACTCTACTGGTGGTGTTGGCGACGTTACTTCTCTGATGCTTGGCCCAATGGTGGCAGCATGTGGCGGTTTCGTTCCAATGATCTCTGGTCGTGGTTTAGGCCACACTGGCGGTACGCTAGACAAGCTGGAATCTATTCCGGGTTACAACATTACACCAACCAACGATGTGTTCGGTGAAGTAACGAAAGATGCTGGCGTGGCTATCATCGGTCAAACAGGCGATCTAGCTCCTGCTGACAAGCGTGTTTACGCAACTCGTGATATCACAGCAACAGTCGATAACATCTCGCTGATCACGGCTTCAATCCTATCTAAGAAACTGGCTGCGGGCCTTGATTCTCTAGTGATGGATGTAAAAGTAGGTTCAGGCGCATTCATGCCGACTTACGAAGCATCTGAAGAGCTAGCGAAATCTATCGTTGCAGTAGCAAACGGTGCGGGTACTAAAACAACAGCAATCCTAACGGACATGAACCAAGTGCTGGCTTCTTCAGCGGGTAACGCAGTAGAAGTTCGTGAAGCGGTTCAGTTCCTAACGGGTGAATACCGTAACCCTCGCTTGTTAGAGATCACTCTAGCATCGTGTGCTGAAATGCTGGTGCTCGGTAACCTAGCTAAAGACTCAGACGAAGCGCGCGAAAAACTGATGGCAGTACTGGATAACGGTAAGGCAGCAGAGTGCTTCGGTAAAATGGTAGCGGGCCTTGGTGGTCCAGTTGATTTCGTAATGAACTACGATAACTACCTAGAAAAAGCAGACATTATTAAGCCAGTGTACGCGTTAGAAAGCGGTGTGGTATCAGCAATGGATACTCGTGCAATTGGTATGGCTGTGGTTGGTATGGGCGGCGGTCGTCGCGTAGCAACTGACAGCATTGATTACGCAGTCGGTTTTGATCACTTCATTCGCCTAGGTGAAGTAGCAAGTGAAGATAAGCCATTAGCAATGATTCATGCTCGCAACGAACAACAGTGGCAAGAAGCTGCAACTGCATTACAAAATGCAATCACTGTGGGTGGAGAATATACAGCAACGCCAGACGTTTACCGTCAGATTCGTTCTGAAGACGTGTAAATAACCGTTATCGGTATGCCTCGCGTATACCGATAAACAGAGTTCTGGTGCAAAGAGCAATAAGTTGGTGAAGAAAATGAAAAGAGCATTTATTTTAGTTTTAGATTCATTCGGTATCGGTGAAACAGCGGATGCAGACAAATTTGGTGATGTAGGTTCTGACACTATGGGCCACATCGCAGATCATTGTGACCAAGGTCTTGCAGACAATGCAGATCGTAAAGGTTCACTGGCACTGCCAAACCTGTCTAAGCTAGGTCTAGCGATGGCTCACAAAGAGTCTACGGGTCGTTTTGCTCCTGGTATGGATGCAGACGCTGAGATCATTGGCGCTTACGGTCACGCTGCTGAGCTGTCTTCTGGTAAAGACACGCCATCAGGTCACTGGGAAATCGCAGGTGTTCCTGTACTGTTTGACTGGGGCTACTTCACCGACAAAGAGAACAGCTTCCCAAAAGAACTGACTGACCGCATCCTTGAGCGTGCAGGCCTGTCTGGTTTCTTGGGTAACTGCCACTCATCTGGTACGGAAATCCTAGATAACCTAGGTGAAGAGCACATGAAGACTGGTCTGCCAATCTTCTATACTTCTGCAGACTCTGTTTTCCAGATCGCTTGTCACGAAGAGACATTCGGCCTGCAAAACCTATTAGATCTTTGTCAGATTGCTCGTGAAGAGCTAGAAGATTACAACATTGGTCGTGTTATCGCTCGTCCGTTCATTGGCCCAGGTAAAGGTCAATTCGAACGTACTGGTAACCGTCGTGACCTTTCTGTTGAGCCACCTGCAGCTACCATTCTTCAGAAGTTGGTTGATGAGAAGGGCGGTAACGTTCACTCAATCGGTAAGATCTCTGATATCTACGCGGGTTGTGGCATCACTCAGAAAACCAAAGCAACAGGTATCCCTGCGCTATTTGAAGCAACCAAAGATGCGATCAATGAAGCGGGCGACAACACTATCGTGTTCACTAACTTCGTTGATTTTGACTCAGCTTACGGCCACCGCCGTGATGTTGCTGGTTACGCAGCGGCACTTGAGTACTTCGATGGTCGCATCAATGAAATCATCGATATGATGAAAGAAGACGATGTGCTTATCTTAACTGCTGACCACGGTTGTGATCCGACATGGCCAGGTACAGACCATACTCGTGAGCACATCCCTGTGATTGTTTACGGTCAGAAGGTTCCAGCCGGTTCTTTAGGCCGTCGCGATACATTTGCTGATATCGGTCAAAGCTTAGCGTCATACTTTGGTACATCGCCAATGGGACACGGTACAAGCTTTCTATAATAGTTAACGAAGAGAGAGGGAAACTTCTCTCTTCTTTTTTTGTTTTGAGATTAAGGATATTTTCAATGGCTACTCCACATATTAATGCTGAAATGGGTGATTTCGCTGACGTAGTTTTAATGCCAGGCGATCCGCTACGTGCTAAATACATCGCTGAAACCTTCTTAGAAGAAGTGGTTCAAGTGTGCGACGTTCGCAACATGTTTGGTTACACCGGTACTTACAAAGGTCGTAAGGTTTCGGTAATGGGACACGGTATGGGCATTCCATCTTGTTCTATTTACGCGACTGAGCTTATCAAAGACTTTGGTGTGAAGAAGATCATTCGTGTGGGCAGTTGTGGTGCAGTGAGCGAAGATATCAAAGTGCGTGATGTGGTGATCGGCATGGGCGCATGTACTGACTCTAAAGTGAACCGTATTCGCTTTAAAGATCATGACTTTGCGGCGATTGCGGATTACAAAATGGTGCGCGCGGCAGAAGATGCAGCCAAAGCTCTCGGTGTCGGCGTAAAAGTCGGTAACCTGTTCTCGGCTGAGCTGTTCTACACGCCAGATCCAGAGATGTTCGAAGTAATGGACAAATACGGCATTGTTGGCGTAGAGATGGAAGCGGCTGGCATCTATGGTGTATGTGCTGAATACGGCGCAAAAGCTCTAACGATCTGTACTGTTTCTGACCACATCAAGACTGGTGAGCAAACGACATCAGATGAACGTCAAACGACTTTCAACGACATGATGGTTATCGCACTAGACTCAGTGTTGCTTGGTGACCAAGAATAATCTTGATTTGTCTTAGCTTGATAAGTTAACAGATAACAAAAAGCCCCGTTGCTGCCTGAGCGTCGGGGCTTTTTATTGGATTGCTGTACTTATTCTGAGTCTAGTATTTATTGTCAGCCTAGTGTGTTTATGAGCTTACATTTTTCAATAGTAAGTTCTCACCAGACTTAGTTGGTCTTCTGCGAATCAGCATGATGAACAACACGCCACTCACAAACCCCATCAACACCATACCGATCATGTAGCGATCACTTTTGCGGTAGTGGTGATCAGAAATCGCCGTCATCTTACCGGTTTCAAAAGTCACTCGAATAAAGCCGATGATCGTTTTCTCTGGAGAATAAATAGGTTCAACTAACTGTTGTCTGCCGATACTTGCTGTTGAAAGTGGTGTATCTAAGCCAAGAACCTCACGTACCGAGAGGGCTTTTTCGCTCGAAGCCAGTCGAATACCCTCTGCATCATAGATGGTGGTATCGAACACCAGTCGGTCTTGAGATAGCTGGTTAGTCAGATCAAGCAATCGCTCTTGGTCTTGTTGCGTGATCATCTTGCTGGCTGAAAGTGATGCCTGAGAGATAAGCAGCTTGGTAAGAGTTTCCAATTGTTTTGCTTGGATCTTCTCGTTACCTTTACTGATCACGACCGTATTTTTAATCGTTACAACGAACATGGTAGCCAACAAAATGAGGGCTAGCATTCGTAAAGCGTTACGTATTGAGAACAATGATTCATTCATGTTTAACGAAGCCTGAAATAAACAAATGTTATGATTAAGACATATTGAGACTTGCGTTTTCAAATTGCAATAGGTTAACGTTTAGCATAGTTAATTAGGAATCATACACATGGACGATCAGAAATATCTGCCGATAAAAAGGCATACGACATTATTAACTCGACTCCCCGAGACTCGTTTCGCTTCTCAACTCGCTAAATCCAAGGCCAATTGGATTGTGTTTGGTGAGTACCTATCTCCACAATCTTTCGATGACATCGACTTTTTCACTGGCACTTACAACACCATCCTCGATACGTGGAAGGTTGGGCATTATGAAGTGGCTTTGATGTCAGGCAATCTAACGCCAGCACACGAAGAAATCCTCCAAGCGCTAAAGCTTGATTATGCTTGCCTTAGCGAGGTCCCAGACTTATCTAAGCCAGGTTTGATCGTGATGGATATGGATTCCACAGCGATTCAAATTGAATGCATTGATGAGATTGCCAAGCTAGCTGGAGTGGGAGAGTTAGTCTCTGAAATCACAGAACGAGCAATGCAAGGCGAGCTCGACTTTGAACAGAGCCTGCGCCAACGAGTAGGAGCACTGAAAGGTGCGGATGAGTCGATATTAGAGCAAGTGCGTCAGTCATTGCCATTCATGCCAGACTTGGTCGGGCTGGTGAATACTCTAAATAAGCTTGGCTGGAAAACAGCGATTGCATCAGGCGGTTTTACTTACTTCTCTGACTACCTGAAAGATACCCTTGATCTAGACCATGCTCAATCAAACACGCTTGAGATCGTCAACGGTAAGTTGACGGGTGAAGTCTTAGGCGATGTTGTTTCGGCGCAGACCAAAGCGGATATCTTGGTAGAGTTGGCTGAAGAGTACGAATTGGAACTACATAATACCGTTGCCGTTGGTGATGGTGCCAATGACTTGGTGATGATGGGCTCTGCAGGTTTAGGCATTGCCTACCACGCAAAACCAAAAGTAGAGCAGCAAGCTCAAACTGCTGTTCGTTACGCAGGTTTAGGCGGTGTGCTGTGTATCTTGTCGGGTGTATTGGCTAAGCAACAGAAGATCAGCTGGCAAGCGAAACCTTAGGGGCTCTACCTAAGTGCTATTGGCTATGTATCTTATTTAGCAATAGTGGCTCAGACACAAAAAAAGCAGGCTATCAGCCTGCTTTTTCAATTTTCATGCTTAAGTTAATACGCCACTCGAGGCTAGCGTGTTAGCTCCAATCGAATCAGCACTTCATCGGTAATGTCCTCTATCTCGCCATAACCGATAAACGCCGTCACCTCATTCTCTAGCTTCTTAGCTTGATGCATACTGATGCGTGAAAGCTCTTCTAAATCCGACTGGAATAAACTCGTTAGCGGATTAAAGATAGGTGCCGTGGTGACTCGCAATACATACACATCACCTAAGTGCTGCGCTTTCTTGATGAATAAGATGCGTTCCTTTGCTGAGGCGAAGTCTTTGACCAACTTGGTGTGTACCGACTGGATTTTGTCGCCAAACTTCACTGCAGCAATGTACACGTCATGATGCTTAGGCTCCGCACCTTCAATTCTTTTTAGTGGCTCAGCCAACAGTGAGTTGGTGTGACCCTTGAAGATTGGCTCGAGTGAGAACTTTTGGTTGTGACCAAGTTTAGCAAGTAACGTTAGATGCTTATTCAGTGGGAAATTCACACCAATGATCTTACAGCGCAGCGTTGAACTTGGCTTATCAATGAATATTGGGTTACTGACCATCTTGCTCAACAAAATGTTGTGCAGTGATTCGAGTAGCGAATGTGTTGGCAGTATCTCTTGCTTCTTAATCAGCTTACTTTGGTTTTGATCGATAAGCCCATTAAGGAAAGCGATGGTACGCATTGTCTTGGCGTTCTCGGCAATAACCAACTGCACGTTGCGACCATTCGGACTCACTCGAATTACGTGGTAAGGCACTGTGCTCAGTGGCAGGTTCTTGTCATAGAGCTGCAGTTCATTGAAGTTCACTAATACCGGATCATTAATCTTGAGTACCATTGGGTGTTCAAGGCTAATGCTCAGTCCACGCTTCGAAATATCTAAGGTGTGTCCGTTCGCCGCTGCGCCATCTTGTGATGTAAGTTGCAACGGTGACTTAAATTGGTATCTCGGCTCTTTACGACGAGTCTGAGAGTCAAAGTAGATGCTTTGAATATTGCCGACGACAGTACGCGGGTGACGGAAGCGGTTCAATTCACTGCTTGGAATGCGTGGCTTTTCACTCAGAAGATAGTCCGCCGCACTTTCGTGATCGCCAATCTCTTGCAAGATTCCGCAATGCGTCAGTTGAGCTGAGCTTTGAGCCAGCGTTTCCGAGTGTTTAGCTAATGCTTGTCGCTCAGTGTCTGAAAGTTCGAAAACCGAGAACTTGAACGCCTTCCAACTTTTACGTTTGCCACCGATGTGCCAGAACAGCTGTCTTTGTTCACGAGAGGCTTCAGGCAGCATCATTGAATAGAACAAGGTCTTGTTTTGGTGTTCATGGGTAAAAGAGTAGATAACGTTACTGGTTCCCTTCACTCCTGGTTTCGCCAACAGGTTCATACGTTGCTCGTTGAACAGGGTACCCAGCGCTTGTTGATTTCGTTCGTCGTGCCAATATTGCCATAATGGATGGTTGTTATCCGTCAGTAGGGCAAGCTTTAGTTCGCTGCCGCTGAAAAACAGGGGTAGGTTACAAGTATGCTTTAGATAGGTATGTTCGATTCCTCGAGTACGAGTTCGAATAATCCTATCTTGATTCTCATGGCTGGTTTTCTTACTGGTGCTATTTAAAGACTCATCGAGTAAGCGAGCCACAATATTGTTGTCGCTTACCTTGATGGTTCTTAGAAATTTGACCGCGTTGTTCTCATAAGATTCGTCGATACCCAAAACACGAAATTCAACCGCTTGGTTAACATCGTTTTCTTGGGACTTTTCGATAAGCTCTGAGAACTTAACGCTGATGATCTCGCCGAGGTTGTATCGAAAGGCGCTCGGTACTTTGAACTTTGCACCCGACGGGGAGATATCAACCGTTACACCATGTAGGCTTTGCCCTTTCGATGTGGTGATCTCGATCTGCGAGCTAATCTTGAGTCTGTTCTCTTGGCGCTTTAAGTCGTAACCTAGGTTAATAGCTTCCGCTTCATACGGGCTATTGGCGCTAGTAATGTCGAGGTTACCTTGAGAAGATGTTTTAACAACGCTCAGAGGCTGAGTTCGCGGAGTCATTACTAACTCCCATGCGCCTTCTGTGTAACCTTTAAACTTTTTTGTACCACGTTGATACGCGTTTAACGCGATGTCATCTAGCCAGTGTTTACGGCCGTCTAACGTGAACTGACGACATTCATTATCAATGCGCCCACGTAAATCAATGCTCTTTGTACACGGAGCCATGATACGATTCAGTTCCATTTTAACCAGCAGTTTTAGAGACGGAGATTCGCCTTCTGTCATTTGAGAAAGAAGGAATTCGAAATCTTCGGCGTGGTAGGCCGGGATAAGACGTTCTGCTACAGATAGAATTTCAGATTGCTGCATACTTTTCTTGTTAGAATGGACGGTGCATTTATGTTATCGACTAGTTTAAATCGATCTTTAAGTATAAGTGGTATGACTGCAACGTTTATTTTCACCCGTACGGTCAAATAAGTCACAAATTGACAACATCATTGTGTAACTGAGTAAATTATTGAGGTTTTATGGCTAAGGCAAAACGAGCTTATGTGTGTAATGACTGTGGTGCTGACTTTCCACGTTGGCAGGGGCAGTGCAACGCATGTGGTGCTTGGAACACGATTACAGAAGTTAGGTTAGCCGCTTCACCTCAAGTAGCGCGCAATGAAAGATTATCTGGTTATGCAGGTGCAGTAACAGAATCGAGCGTTCAGACATTATCTGAAATTAATCTACAAGAAGTACCACGCTTTAGTAGTGGCTTCAAAGAACTCGATCGCGTACTCGGTGGTGGTGTTGTCCCTGGGGCTGCGATCCTGATTGGTGGTAACCCAGGCGCGGGTAAATCAACATTACTATTGCAGACCATGTGTCAGCTCTCTTCTCAACTGCCGACTCTTTATGTAACAGGTGAAGAATCCTTACAGCAGGTTGCAATGCGCGCCTCTCGACTTGGATTACCAAAAGAGCACCTAAAGATGCTCTCTGAAACCAACGTAGATAAGATTTGTCAGGTTGCAGAAAAAGAACAACCTAAGATCATGGTTATCGACTCGATCCAAGTTATGCACGTTGCGGATGTTCAATCTTCTCCGGGCAGTGTTGCACAGGTTCGTGAATCGGCAACCGCATTAACGCGCTACGCAAAACAGAATAACGTTGCTGTGTTCTTAGTTGGACACGTAACTAAAGACGGCACCTTAGCAGGGCCAAAAGTACTTGAGCACATTATTGACTGTTCTGTTTTATTAGATGGCGGAACCGATAGCCGTTTTAGAACGCTACGCAGCCACAAAAACCGTTTTGGTGCAGTGAATGAACTGGGTGTGTTTGCGATGACAGGCCAAGGGCTAAAAGAAGTCAGCAACCCATCCGCTATCTTCTTGTCTCGTGGTGAAGAAGAAACCTCGGGAAGTTCGGTGATGGTTGTGTGGGAAGGCACTCGTCCATTGCTTGTTGAGATCCAAGCGCTGGTGGATTATTCACCGCTGGCTAACCCACGTCGCGTCGCTGTCGGCCTAGAGCAGAACAGACTTTCGTTGTTATTAGCGGTGCTGCATAAACACGGCGGCTTACAAATGGCTGACCAAGATGTGTTTGTGAATGTCGTCGGTGGTGTTAAAGTAACCGAAACCAGTGCTGATCTTGCGTTGGTGATGGCTCTACTTTCAAGTTTCAGAGATCGCGCATTGCCAAAAGATGTGGTGGTATTTGGAGAAGTAGGCCTAGCGGGTGAGATTCGACCGGTACCAAGTGGGCAAGAGCGTCTTAATGAGGCATTTAAACACGGCTTCAAGAAAGCGATTGTACCGGCGGCTAACATGCCTAAAGGTGGTATTCCTGGAATGCAGATCCACGGCGTGAAAAAATTATCAGAAGCAATTAATGCTTTTGATGAGTTGTAATTGAGCTCACTTCAGCTACTCTATACAGCAGAAATTCAGTCTAACTTAAAACGCCAATTGCGCTTTAGATTAGCACTAAACTAAACAATCATTTAGATTGTTTCTACAGATTGCCTTTTTCTATATGTTAGAAAAAGGCAAAGTTTTTTAGTCCCAAATGCATGCAAAGCTATCAGTCTTCACAGATTGTGATATACTCTGCGCGCATTTTATATCCTATTAACAGAGTAAGACAATGGCAGATTTATCGAAATACAGAAACATTGGTATTTTCGCGCACGTTGATGCGGGTAAAACAACTACCACTGAGCGTATCCTTAAGCTAACTGGTCAAATCCACAAGACTGGTGAAGTACATGATGGCGAATCAACGACTGACTTCATGGAACAGGAAGCTGAGCGCGGTATTACTATCCAATCAGCAGCTGTAAGCTGTTTTTGGAACGATCACCGTCTAAACGTTATCGATACTCCTGGACACGTTGACTTCACAGTTGAAGTATACCGTTCTCTTAAAGTTCTTGATGGCGGTATCGGTGTATTCTGTGGTTCTGGTGGTGTTGAACCTCAATCAGAAACTAACTGGCGCTACGCTAACGAATCAGAAGTATCTCGCCTGATCTTCGTTAACAAACTAGACCGTATGGGTGCAGACTTCTACAACGTTGTTGACCAAGTTAAAAACGTTCTAGGTGCAACTCCTCTAGTAATGGTTCTACCAATCGGCCGTGAAGACGAGTTCGTTGGTGTTGTAGACCTACTAAGCCGTAAAGCATACGTTTGGGATGACACTGGTCTTCCTGAAAACTACGAAATCAAAGATGTTCCAGCGGACATGGTTGATGACGTTGAGCAATACCGTGAAGAGCTAATCGAAACTGCTGTAGAGCAAGACGATGACCTAATGGAAGCTTACATGGAAGGTGAAGAGCCTTCTATTGAAGACGTTAAGCGTTGTATCCGTAAAGGTACTCGTGATATCGCATTCTTCCCAACGTTCTGTGGTTCTGCGTTCAAGAACAAAGGTATGCAACTTATCCTTGATGCTGTAGTAGATTACCTACCAGCACCAACTGAAGTTGACCCTCAGCCTCTAATGGATGAGAACGGTGAAGAAACTGGCGAACACGCTATCGTTTCTACAGATGAGACTTTCAAAGCGCTTGCATTCAAAATCATGGATGACCGTTTCGGTGCTCTAACTTTCGTTCGTATTTACTCTGGTAAACTGAACAAAGGTGACACGATTCTTAACTCATTCACTGGCAAGACTGAACGTGTTGGCCGTATGGTTGAGATGCAAGCTGATGACCGTAACGAACTAACTAGCGCACAAGCTGGTGACATCATTGCGATCGTTGGTATGAAGAACGTGCAAACTGGTCACACTCTATGTGATCCTAAGCACCAAGTAACGCTTGAGCCAATGGTATTCCCAACTCCAGTAATCTCAATCGCTGTATCTCCAAAAGATAAAGGCGGTTCTGAGAAAATGGGTATCGCTATCGGTAAAATGGTTGCAGAAGATCCATCTTTCCAAGTTGAGACTGACGAAGAGACTGGCGAAACTATCCTGAAAGGTATGGGTGAACTTCACCTAGACATCAAGGTAGATATCCTTAAGCGTACATACGGCGTTGACCTAACTGTAGGTGCTCCTCAAGTTGCTTACCGTGAAACTATCACTCAAGCAATTGAAGATAGCTACACGCACAAGAAGCAATCTGGTGGTTCTGGTCAATTCGGTAAGATCGATTACCGTATCAAACCAGGCGAAGCAGGTTCTGGCTTCAAGTTCAACTCTGTAGTTGTGGGCGGTAACGTTCCTAAAGAATTCTGGCCTGCAGTTGAGAAAGGCTTCGCATCTATGATGGAAAACGGCGTACTAGCTGGCTTCCCAACTCTAGACGTTGAAGTTGAACTTTTCGATGGTGGTTTCCACGCAGTCGATTCATCTGCTATCGCATTTGAAATCGCAGCGAAAGGCGCATTCCGTCAATCTATGCCTAAAGCTGGCGCGCAACTTCTTGAGCCAATCATGAACGTTGACGTGTTCACTCCAGACGATCACGTTGGTGATGTTATCGGTGACCTTAACCGTCGTCGTGGCATGATCAAAGATCAACAAGCTGGCGTAACTGGTGTTCGTATTAAAGCTGACGTACCTCTTTCTGAGATGTTCGGCTACATCGGTCACCTACGTACTATCACTTCTGGTCGTGGCCAATTCTCTATGGAATTCGCACAATACGCACCATGTCCAACTAACGTTGCTGACGAAGTGATTGCAAAAGTTAAAGCAGAAAAAGAAGCTGGTAAGTAATTAGCCCTTTTCTCAATTAGCTAAAAAAGCCCCGCAAGTGAAAGCTTGCGGGGCTTTTTATTTTCAACAAAACTAATTCTGCTCTCTTATCTTAAGTGCTTATATCCAAAAACTTAAAGTTACAGTGATGCATTAATTTCTTTTCATAGGATAGTGGTAGAGCCATATACGGTGTTCGTTAATATTTTTAGCTGTCCACTGACTAAACCGTAGGTTTCTTCATCACGTGTATCTATGGCATAGCTTTAACTTCAACCGTTATCGTATCTTGATATTTACCAGCTCTCGCAAAGTCTATGTTACCTAGCATTACTTCAAGGGGGAGCCCCCAACGCTTGGTTTCATCATTGTTTGAGAAGGTATAAACTGACTTCCGGTTTACCAAAGCATTATTAAATCGCAACGTATATGGGATCGAGATATTGGGTTCCGACTTCTGCTTTAACTCTCCATATTTTTGCTTTACAACTAACCTTACATTCGAGTTTGAAAGAAGATCAAAATCAGAACGGTAGGTGCGGTTAGATTCAAGATCACCAAGTTGGAAGCGATAACCTGAGCTCCCTGAACGTTGAACGTGTGGCGCATTTGGCACTGAGTTGAAAGCTACAAACGCTGGGACTTTGAGTTTAACTTTGGCATTTTTGGTCTCTTGCTTTCTATCTAAGGAAATAGAGGCTTCAAGAAGTCCGTTATAGTTACCAGATGCTGCTACTTTAGCTTCTGGTACCTTTATCCAAAACTTCGTCCTTTGGCTATTATCCAGAGGTAGTTGAAAACCTTTGCTAGGAAAGTGACTCAATTGACGGAAGTTCTTGTCCAGAATAGTAAGGGGCAAATTCGTTCCAATTGAACTTAAGTAGCTAGATTGTTTATTGTTGACCGATACTATGGCCATTGGGAATCGACAGTTCTGAATATCACGTGACAACTCTAAATAAACAGGAATATAAGCGCCTAAATCTCGCTTAAATTCAACATTGCTTCTGTCGATGTTTAGCATCCACTTGCCATTGCATTCGGCGGCCCAAATTGGTTGAGATAACATGGCTAAACCGAACACTGAGATCTTTAGAAAGTGTTTCATGGTTTATCCCTCTTTAATAAGTAAAGTTGGTAGATAAATCAGGTTGTCATTGATTTCTGGGACGTTCAATTTTGTTGGGCTAAAGCCATCTATGACGATGGTGTAGTTGCCCGGTGCAACGCCTTCCACAACGAACCTGCCTGATCGATTAGTGAAAAATTCATACGTTTTCTGTTGTCCAACCAACTGACCTTGGAAGAGCTTTAATGGTTTTTCTTGTCCGATCTCAATTTTACCAATGATGGTTTTCGATGCTGCCGATCCGATTTTTATTAGATGGCCTGTTTGTGATCCTGGCGTAATGCTGTACTCGTGGTCGCCAAAGTCATAACCTATCGGTGCGTCTGGCACATCAATGTAGATACTGGACAATTGGTGCCCTCCAGACAACTGAACGGCATTACTAATAGTATAGGTAGATATTGCTTCTGCAGGATCATCTGCAACCGCATTAATTTCTACATCAGCATCTAACGAGTTATGAACGGCAATAATTGCCACTGGACCATTGATGGGACGTGACCAAGCTAAGTTACCGTCAGCCAGGGTAAGCGCTGTACTTGCTCGTAAAGAAGCGGTTTGGTAGTTTGCTGAGTTATCAAATGCTAGGTGAGAAACCTTAGCATCTGTGATAAAACGGTTTGCCACATAATTACCCTCGAAAGAGTAAGTTTGAGAGTCGCTCTCGCCTTCAGCAGTCATCGCATAGCCATAACTGCCCGTATAGTCCTCTGATGGGCGTTGAAATTGAGCTCGATAGGTATCTGGTTCGTTGGAGTAGGATATATTTGCATTGTATTCTCCATTGTCAGAGTTCCAGTCCCAATCTGCTGAAAAAGTAAAACGGGTTTCGTCAATGTTTTCATTTGGGTTATCTTCTTTCTCTATACCAGCAGAGAGTGATATATTATAAAATTGCCAAGCAACTTCAGTAGAAGCCTGCCATTGCACTTCAGCCTCTTCAAAATCACGATAGTCACCGCTCAGGATTAAACTAAGGTTATCCGTAATACTGAAAACGTAGTTTGAAAAGACACGAAGTCCAGTACTCGCATCTGCAATCTGCCAGGGTAGTGCAAAATAATTATCCTGGTATTCACTACCAAGGCGAAAGTTTGGGGAGCCATAACTGTCTGTTCCCCATAGTTGATGGGAATAATCTAAGCTGTAGATGCTACCTGTATCGTTATTGGGCTTGTTGTTTTGTGCTGAAGCTCTAACGCCTAAATTCCCCCAATCAGAACCTATTGTTGCAATCACGCCTAGTTGCTGTCCTTCAGGGTGATACAAAGCGTTTGCACCGGCTGTTAAGGTATCGCTAATACCATAGTCATAATAACCAGAAGTTACCCATTGCTCGTCGTCATACTTAAAGTTGTTATCTTCAATCGTCGACGTTAAACCAGAGTAGAATCCAAAATCTGAAATACCTTCGCGTAACAAACGCGAGTTAAAGAACTGGCTATAAACGATGGTATCGGTTCGACCTGATTGATAACTAATATCCAACCGAACATCATTGGTACCAGAAACGAGAGGCAAGTCGTCTAGTGTATATCGACCTGGAGGTAAGCGAATTTCAGTGAGAAAAACGTCGTTAATATAGACTTCTATATCAGCACTCTCATTCAGTACCAGTGGTTGAGTTCCGCCATTTTGGATATTCCGGGTAGGTTGTAAGTCTTGGTACAAACGTTCAAAAGCAAGTCCACCGAGAGGTGTACTAGGAAGGTGTCCGGCACTTGCTTGGGTTACATCGCCAAAGGTAAGTCGAAAAGGGGTTGTCGGTTCATCGAAGAAAAGACGAGCTTCGCCACGATAGACGTCAGAGTTGATATCGTTACCACCAGTAACAAAACCGGAAATGTCAATATTAGCGCCTCGAACGCCGCCAATATTGGTTTTTAATAACCATTCACCAAGCCACGTTTGGGTGTCCTCTGTATTAGAGTCGTTAAACAAGGAGTAGTCAGTACTGGCATTTAATGTATTTTGCATTGTCCAAAAAGCGCTTTCTGAGTATTGGGCGGGTTCATATTTGCTACCAAACGAAAGCAAAAACTCAGCAGCAGCGGTTTCATCAATAACTAGGTTAATATTTTGATCGGAGGAATTGAAGGTTGCACTGATACCCATATGGTTCAGTTGTTCTATCGTAATGTACTCTTCGGAGAAATTTCGTAGCGCCACCAATGTCTCAGGGTTGATCAGCTTTTCAGTTGCCTGCACAAGCTGTTCTACGTTAATGGATCCAACAGTCATACCATCAGAATACGCATTTACTTCGCCGATAGTGTTTTCCCCCCAAGTTACTGGGAATGGGAACAACCAACTTTGCGCGAGCGCGGTTTGTATAACAGTAATGAGAGTGAGACATAAAATGAGATTTTTCATGAAAACCTCACTAGTCTATTGTTTTAACAGAAACTTTCTCTGGCTGCCCTAATTCACTTGGTAAGGTGTACTTGACGGTTGTTCCTGGCATTAAGTAAGCGCTTGTCTTTTTACTTAATACTTCCCAATCGACCGTTTTGTTTGCTTTGTCACCAGAGAAGCTGAACTCCATACCATTCATGTTCAGTACTCGTTTGCCATCGTTACGGATAGCAACCTGGCGATTTTGGAGTGTAGTAGTTGGAATTGATTTACTGGATGTGGGAGAGACAAAAACCAAAGTCGCAAACTCTAATAACATGGAAATAGAACTGTCGTCATCTTCCTCAATTTGATTTTCTAGTTCAATTTGCGAAAAGACGATACGGTAGGTGACGGTTTGTTTTATAGGTCCTGTTGGCATGTAACGTACGCGGAAAGTCTGAGATTTTTGCCCGTCAATTTTAGCTTGAGGTGGAAGGACGAGAAACTCATCTTCCGATGGTGTTAAAATTTCTTCGCCAGTAGAAAAATCAGTTTGATAGACATTTACTTCTAAGAGGATTGGTTCTTCTTCCACATTAGTCACTTTATACAAGCCTTGTGCATTTCGACCAACATCATCAAGTTCTAGATAGATTGGGCTGACTTCGTACGCGAAAAGGGCTGAGCTGAACAATAAAGAAAATAGAAGAGTTATAATCCTAGTCATTGATATTTCTCCATAAAATAAACTTGGCTCGAGAACCGAGCCAAGTTTCTTGCCTAAAAGACATTATCCATAAAGCGTCATTCGGTTATTAGCTTGCTGGACCTGCTGCAGCAAGACTCACTTTGATTTTACCTTTATATTTACCTGCTCGTGCAAAGCCTGAATCTTCAGGTTGTACATAAATTGGATGCTTGTTGATTTTGTTCACCAAGTGTTCGCCCAATGATGGAATTGGCGACGCCGTTACCTCCATGCCATGGTCGTTTTCGGTGTTCGCCACCGTATCTGAACCAATTTTCACTGCGTAGTTAATTTTTTCACTCATATTGTGCTTGGTTACGCCGTTTAGCTGGTAAGCTGTTACTGAAAACTCCAAATCAGTTCCGTAGTTACACCATGCACGCAAGTTACCTACCAAAACTTCCTTATTGTTGAAGCCATTGGACCATGAATCCTCGTGCACTTTGTTCGCTTTGCGTAGAACGTTATTCTTCACATCTTTCTTACCTATTCGCAGTAGACAGCGTTTTGGAACTCGGCCTTCAATTCGAATCGTTTTTTGGTCCGTGTTACTCAGTGTCGTAAAGTCCACAGCATTATTAAATTGAACCGCAGAAGCGCCAAAAGAAAGTGAAGCGGCTGCTACAGCAGTAGCAAGAAGTAACTTTTTCATAACTCAATCCCTCGTTAGTTAAGATGCATATCTGTGCATCGCCTCTAAAGACTACGAGGGAACGGTTAGTCAAACCTCATCACATGGAGTGAAAAATATCGTTTGCATAGGGTGAGTTTAGAATGAGTTTTGTCATAATTCATTTTTCTTTTGATTTAACCTTGTTGCTACCTAGTTAGCGCTTTTTACTTGAGCAAGAAGTTCATATCTCGATCGTAAGTTTAATTTACGAAGTAAGTTTGATGAGTGAGTTTTCACTGTATTGATACTGACGTGCTGCTGAGATGCAATCTGAGAGTTTGAAAGCCCCTTTAGCATCAATGTGCAGGTATCCCTTTCCTTTTTAGTTAACTCTTTGTAATTGATTATATTTTCGCAAGCTGATTCATAATTAGGCTCATTGCTTTGATAGGAAGAAACCAGCTTATTTAACACTGACCTTGGGAACCATATATCTTCTTGATAAACAGATAAAATTGCTTTCGATATAAACTCAAAGTGCTGACCGACTTGCCCTGAAAAGCCTTTCTCTAGCCATACTGTAGAGGTATTGTCATTCACATTGACTGCTAACCAAAATTCGTTTCGTTCATGTAGGATAAATCCGTATCTTTTGGGGCATGGCATTGTTTGAATATCAAATAAAACAACCGTTTCAGGTTCGAGTTTCGGTACTTGCACAAAGCATTGGGAATGAGTGATTTGCGCGCTAGGAATAGATACCGAAAGTAGGTCTTTTATCACCCTATAGTATGAATTATTGCGGGTAAGGACATGAATGTCTAACGCGAGTTCAGAATCAACTTCCATGATTGACCTCTCTATTTACTCATACACAAAATCTTTATTAATCGCTAGGTTAATGGGGAGTTATCCCACTGTCTCTGGTTCAATAATATTAGTATTGATTGAGCATTATTCAATGGAATGGATGTGCTATTTGTTTTAATTATTGATTTTCAAAGGAAAATAATAAAATTGAATGGAATGCGCACCAATGGGTTCATACTTTAGTACCGTAAATGGTGCGTTTGTTAAAGGTAGGGACTAGCTAGTTTTTAGTTGGATGTAGATTTGCTCTACCTTGGTACGTGCCCAATCTGTTTTACGCAAAAACTTTAAGCTCGATTTAATGCTTGGGTCTTTTTTAAAGCAGTTGATATTAACCATGTAACTCAACTCTTCCCAACCGTAATGTTCAACCAATTCAGTTAGCAGCTTTTGAAGCGTGATACCGTGAAGTGGGTTATTTGCTTGTGTCATGAGATTTACCCGTCATTTATTTGCTCTCAGTATATCAGCTTAGCCATCAGAGTTTCCCGACCATTTCAATGAGAAGTCGGTATCGACGATATTGAGCATTTCCCTTCCTTTGTTACCAAACTCACAGACCTGCGTTTCTATCCATTTGGAGAAGCGTTGAATCTTATCGCGATGAAAGTATCCCGGTGGCGCACATAAGAAATAGTTGTATTTTGGTCTTAGCGCTGTATGACCAATTCTAACTAGCTTCCCTTCTTGCAGGTATCGATACACCAAGCTGTGTTTGACTAAAGCGACTCCTTGAACAGAGAGTGCCCCTTCTAGTACAAAGTGAGAGCCATCAAACTGCAACGTGGTGTGACCGCCTTCAACGCCTACTTCATTAAGCCATATTGACCAATCCATGTCTGGCCATCGGTCTTCAATTAGCTCGGCTTTGTGCAGGTCCTCGACACTGTATATTCCATACTTCTCCTGATAGAGCGGATGACAAACAGGATATAACACTTCATCCATTAGCCAGCGCGACTCTAGATTTGGGTAGTTACCGTGCCCATAGCGTATACAGATATCGATACTCGAATCCTCAAAGGTGATCAGCTTATTGGTCGGTTCAATCAACATAGAAAGATCTGGGTGTCTCTCTCTGAAATCCCCAATCCTTGGCACCAACCAATGCTGGGCAAAAGATGGAACGGTCGAGATCGACAGCTGAGTGGGATTAGGGTCCTGGTTTATTTGTCTGACCCCATCTTGAATATGGGCAAAGCCTTTCTTCGCTTGTAGGTACAGTACTTCGCCTTCATGAGTTAATACTATTTTTCGGTGTTGGCGAATAAACAGATCTGCGCCTAACCACTCTTCAAGTTGGCGAATTTGTTGGCTGACTGCTGCGGCTGTGACAAATAGCTTTTCTGCTGCCAGCTTAAAACTGCCTGTTTCAGCTGCCGTATAAAAATAGTAGATCCCTTGGAATGGTGGGGTACGCTCTCTCACATTAGTTTTCCTTAACTGAATGCCAGTATCTATCGTTTGTCGACGTTGCTCTGCTGGTTGATTATTGACCACAACAAAGCAAAAGATCAACAGGAGAAAGGCTATGAATACGATCACAGCAACAGCAAATACCAACCATTCATTTTTGTCATCATTATCAATTAAGAAATTCTATTCTAAATTAAGCCTGTACTTTCAAAATCGTAGAACCAGAAAGCAACTGTCTGAGCTACCCGATTATTTACTTAGAGATATCGGGATTACGTCGGAACAAGTCGAGAAAGAACTGAAGAAGTCATTTTGGGAGTGATTCAAGGCAACGTAGCTTTTAACTCGACGTTGCTTTAACTCAACATAGTTTTGTCGGTGTCGGCAGGTTTACGTTACCGTTCTATGTTGAGTTAAGTTTATAGTTTATATAAAGAAGTGGGAGATGAGATTTAACTCTCCAATAGCTCGTTTACTTCTTCGTGCAACCAATTGGTGAACGCGGTAATACGCTCTTCTCTCGGGGAGTTAGGATCAAAGCATAGGTTGACTTGAACCCCAGGTGTCATGCCTATATCAAAGGGCTTCACTAGTAAGCCGCGTTCGATGAAGTCACCAGCTAAGCTGTCTGTTGCCAAGCAAACCCCATGTCCCGCCATGACCGTGGTTAGCCCCATATCAAAGGTACCGACTTCCATCCACTGAATGGTGCTGCTTTGAGTCGATATGTTTGCTTGCCTAAACCATTCATCCCACGGGAAACAACCGCTATCAAACTGAATCAGCCAACATTTGAGGAGTTGTTCAGGTGATGTGAAGTTCAAAGAGTTTGCGAGTTTAGGGGAACAAAAAGGGTAAACCGGTTCGTTGATTAGCATCTCTAGAGTCAAGCCTTCTTCAACGCATAGATCTTCACCTTGTCGAATAGCCACATCAATTTCGCCATGTTTTAAATTTGGTGTATCACACCCTGTTAGTATCTTAATTGGGATCTCTGGGTGCTTTACCGAGAACTTCCACAGCCTAGGCAGTAACCAACGAGAAGCAAAAGAGGGGGGACTTCTAACAACAAGTAGCCCTTGAATAGGTTCTGATTGGATCTTGTTTAACCCCAGCAGAATATCTTGAAATCCATCAGAGACATGTCTAAAAAGTGTGTGCCCTTCATGCGTCAAAGTCATTGCACGCCCCTTACGAATAAAGAGCTTACATCCAACCTGTTCTTCTAACTGTCGAATCTTCTGGCTGACGGCTGCTTGAGTGACGAACAGCTCTTCAGCAGCTTTGCTGTAGTTGCTCAAGCGAGCCGCAACTTCAAAGTAACGGAGACCTGAAAGGTGACGCAGTCTATTGTCCATAATCTCAGCTTATAGTTCTTGTTAATAATGGTTGTTCGATTATCGAACAGGTTGTTTTCATAATAGCGATAAATACAAAGGGAATACAAGAGAGAGAACATGAAAGCAATAACCTGTTGGGTCGGAATATTTGTTACTCAGGTACTTAAAATCAATGATAATACTAAGGTGAGGAAGGGGGCTAAATCTAGACAAGTTGTTTGCTCTAAATCGTTAAGTCATCGAATGAAAAAGGATGTCGGTTTAGATTGCGAGAGTAGTGATGCTGCGGATTATACTAAGTACTTATAATGTGAGCTTACAAAAAAGGAGCCATAATGGCTCCCTCTCGATTTTAATTATTCTTCCCAAACCACCAATTTATCTTTCGGCCAGTTATGACCAACTTCATGGTATTTCTGCTCAAGGATATGTCGCTTGATTTTGAGAGTCGGGGTTAACACGCCATTCTCAATGCTCCATGGTTCCTTAATCATCAATACACCTTTGATCTTCTCGTGTGAACCAAGCTGCTCGTTCATTTTCTCGATAACGCGCTTTGTCGTTTTCTCATAGCGAGCTCGATCGAAATTAGGGAAGTCATGCGGTACCACAAGTAGGATTGGACCAGGTAGGCCAAGACCTATCAAACACATCATTTCTACGCGGCTGTACTCAAACAGTTTGTTTTCGATTGGTACAGGGGCAACAAACTTACCTTTAGCGGTTTTAAAGGTATCTTTCTTACGCCCACGAATCGTTAGGTAACCTTCACTATCGATATCACCGATATCACCGGTATGAAGCCAACCATCCGAGTTAAAAGACTCTTGGGTTGCAATATCATTCTTGTAGTAACCAGAGAATAAGCCTTTGCCTCGAACTAGAATCTCTTCATCTTCAGCTATTTTGAGTTCGATCCCTGGACCTGCATTACCAACCGTACCAATTTTATCGGCTCTGAATGGGTAGTTGAGCGTGCTGTAGGCGAAAGACTCTGTCATGCCCCATGCCTCGGTAATGTGCAGGCCAACACTCTCATACCATGCGAGTAGAGCGGGTGATACAGGTGCAGAACCACATCCAAGAACGCGAGCTTGGTCTAACCCTAAGCCATCAGCAAGTTTCTTCTTAATGATGTTGTTGATAAACGGAATCTTCAGTAAGAAGTTCAGTTTCTTCTGTGGCAATTTGTCTTGGATTCGCTGCTGGAACAGAGTCCATAAGCGAGGAACTGAAATAAACAGCGTAGGGCGATGCATTTTCACATCATCAATAAAGGTGTCTAAAGATTCAGGGAAAGCCGTAACCACGCCCCCCATTACTGAAGAACCAAAGATGTAAACGCGTTCTGTAATATGAGCAAGCGGTAGGTAAGAAAACAGGCGATCGCCAGGTTGGATCCCAATATGGTCAATCAACCTTTGAACAGACCAAGTAAACGCGCCGTAGGTGAGCATTGCGCCTTTTGGTAACCCTGATGTACCCGATGTATAAACAAGTGACATCAGCTTATCGTCGTGATGCTGAGGGCGTTTGGTTGATGGTTCATGTGTCTCAATGAGCTGCTCGAAAGTGTGTTGGCACTTCGCTGCGCTGTCGTATGGCAGTGAAATACTCACCAAGCTCGGGTTGTCATCAAGTACTTTTTGAGTGGCTTTAGGATCGTCAAGCTTACCCGCAATCACAATTTTACATTCACTGTGTTCAATACAGTACTGAATGGTATCTGCACCTGCTGTTGGAAAGATTGGGACGCTGACAAAATCTCCTAACATCATGGCAAGATCGCAGATGAACCACTCTGCACAGTTTTTCGATACGAGAGCGACTCGATCGCCAGGTTGGGCTCCGAGTCCTTCTAATGCTGACGCCAGTTTCAGTGCTTTGTCGGCTACTTCTTTATAAGTAAATTCGACAAATTGACGGTTAATAATCTGTTTCAAATAGACTTCATCTGGGCGATCTTCTGCCCATTTTAAAATCATGTCATTGGGTGTAGGGAGAGCTGTTGCTTGTTCTTGGCTAAACTCGTTAGGCTGAATCATTGTCTAACTCCATGTTTTTCGCTAAGTTATTTTTGGTTATTTTTGTTAAAATCATGTTAAATGTACCATGATTTTTTCTTTTAGGGAGTAAAATTAGCGTTTTCTGTTATCTGTGCAGGCACGTCTGTAGCTTGCAGGGGTTACGCCCGTCCTTTTCTTAAAAATTCTTGAAAAATACGACACATCCTTGTAGCCACATTGATAAGAAATTACAGCTATTTTTGATTCGGTATCCGCCTCAATCAACTTTTTGGCTAACAGTATTCGTTTATCGCACACAAAGTCTCTAAAGCTTACTCCAAAGTGTAGATGAAACTTTTTAGAAAAATAGGTTGCTGAACAGTGACATTTTTCAGCTATGTCCGTTTCTCTTATTTCCTTGTTAATGTTATCCATAACAAAATTAACAACTTCAGAAGTAAACTGCTTGGTCGGCTCCTGGTTGTTGCTATTCATGTCTCTATCGAGGTCGAAGTGTGCTTCAAAGATATGCTGTGTTTTACTCTTTAATTCTTCGAAGGCACTGGTCAGATGATTGTTACTCGTTTCTATAATGAAAAATATATTCTTATGATTTCGAATGATATTAGGTATCTCAAATGGAGAAATTAAAACTATCCGCTTGTTTAGGTTTTTACAAATAGATAATGCCATGGTAAGTAATTGAATTTCACTTTCTCTATTTAAAATGAAAAATACAATTCTTACATCTAAGTTACTGATAACTGATATATCTTGTTGAAAATTTTCCACAGGGAAGTAGCGACTAATTTTATTTATAATAATTGAATTAAACTCGCTATCTATATCTGATAGCAGTGGTGTTATTAATTTCATTTCTACTAAACCTGTATCATATATAAAGAGCCAGATGTGAAAATTTAGAAATAAGGGAGTTATTACAGAGATTAGAAGTACAACAAAAAAGTGCAAGTAAATGGCAAAAAAATCCTAACCGAATGTGTGACTCACCTCTAGATTTACTTTACAGGTAAACGAAGCCTGTTATGAAAATCAAGGAGAGGTTGTCATGGGTAAGTTTTTGAATAATTGCAAAGAATTCATGAAAGATGAAGAAGGGTTGACTGTAATCGAGTATGTAATCGGTGCAGCATTATTGGTTTTAGGCTTAACAACTGTATTTTCTGGCCTAGGTAATACTCTGGCAAATAAATTAAACGCTATTGTTGCTAACGTTGGTAACACTACGAGTGGTGGTACGAGTGGTGGTTGATACGATCATGGATAAGAAAAGAGCAAGACAGCAAAAAGGGCTTACTACGGTCGAATACGTGATTGGTGCTGCTTCACTTGTTCTTGCTGTTGGATTTATTTTTTCTGGAATGGCAACAGCCTTACTTAGTAAGTTCCAGAGTATTATATCGAGTGTATAAATAGAAAATATGATTAATGAGCCTTCTGCTTTTTGGGCGCTGCTAATTGCAGTTTCGGTATACGATGTTGAGAAGCATCGTATACCTAATAAAATATTGATACTTCTTTTGTTTGTTTATTTTTTGTCAATGTTTGATAGCAATTATACGTTGGGCTTTTTCTTGTCTTCATTAGCAGGGTTTGCAGTACTTTTTGGGTTTGGTTTGCTTTTGTATTTTATGAGAGCAATGTCTGCAGGTGATGTGAAGTTATTGGGCGTTGTTGGAATGTATCTTGGGTGGGGACAAATACTTGATGCATCGTACTTTATCTTACTTGCTTCTGGGATGATCGGATCCTTTTATTTACTGTATAACTACGCTAACTCAAGTAGTGTCAGCATTAAAGGTTATTTCCAAAATAAACTTATTTTATTGAGTGGTGTTTCACCAGTCAAAGATGAGCGTACTAATTTTCATAATCGATACTTAAATAAAGTGACAATGCCTTTTGCCCCCTCTGTTGTCATAGGATTAGCGATGTATAGCTATTTTAATTAAAGCTGTTGTTGGTAAGCTTTGTGGAGAGGAATAATATAATGGATATTATAGGGCATACGGCTTCAACAACATTAAAACCGCAAATATCAGCTCCTGTTGTCCCAACATCACTTGATACGTTGGGAATTCCTGAAGTCGTGATTGAAAATCTCGTACTTAAGCATTTGTCTGCATACCCTAAATCGGACGTTTTAGAACTTTCCAACCATATATGTGTTGTGACTCATATTGTGGAAAGTGCTTTGGCGGTATTGAGGAAAAAATCTCTAATTGAGGTTTTTCAACCTACCTCAGATCTTTCTCTCTCATCTGCATCACATAGTCATGTTCGTTATTCTCTCTCAGAGAAAGGGCTAGAAGAAGCCGATTTAGCTTTCAAGCGTGATGCTTATTTAGGTCCAGCCCCAGTTTCTCTTGAGCAATATAGTGAGGTGGTCAAGCAGCAAGACCTTAGGGCTGAGCTCGTGACTCGTCCACATGTCGAGGCGGCGTTAAGTGATGTCTATGGCATAGATAAAATGATTTCCGTCCTAGGGCCGGCAATAAACTCAGGGCGAGCCCTTTTGTTATATGGGCATGCTGGTACTGGTAAAACCTTTGTTGCTAGCCGTATTGTCAACGCTTTGCACACTTCGGTGTTTATTCCTTATGCCGTCTATGCGCTTGGCAATATCATCAAGGTTTTCTCTGCACAACACCATAAACCTTTAGATAGAAACGGCAGTACCAAAGCTATCTCGCTAAAAGATCAATACGATAAGCGCTGGCTTAACTGTGAGAGACCGAATATCCAGGTCGGTGGTGAGCTCACCATGGATATGCTTGAGGTGAATCACTCAGAAAACAGTCGAGTCTGGTTAGCCCCGGTACAGATGATGGCAAACAATGGAATTTTCGTGATAGACGATCTTGGCCGTCAACCTATGCCTGTAGACACATTGCTGAATCGATGGATAGTGCCGATGGAGTACGCTTTTGATTATCTATCGCTGCCCAACGGTCAGCAAATTACGATGCCGTTTGTTTTAACTCTCGCCTTCTCTACCAACTTAAATCCAAAGAAGATCAGTGATCCCGCATTTTTGCGTCGTTTAGGTTACAAAATTGAATTTAAGCCTCTTATGCAGCGTGATTACGAAGCATTGTGGATGAATGTTGCCGCAGAGAAAGAGGTTGAACTTCAAGATGGTTTCTTTGAGCGTTTATCCCAAATGCACACTTTATACAAAGTGCCATTTTTCCCCTGCTTGCCGAAAGATCTGGTAGGTATAAGTAAAGATATTCTTTCGTTCGAGCAACTCCCGCCTGTTATCACATTCGATATTCTTTCCATGGCTTGGGAAGTTTATTTTACCTCTGATGGACATGAGGAATAACACATGAATAAGAGTCAAGTTTTCCTACTATTTTTACTGTCCGTAGTATTTGGTTTAGCTGCTGTTTTTTTCGCTAAACAATGGATGGAAAATCAAGTACAGCCAACAGTCGAAGTTGAAACTGTGGAGCGTCATCCAGTAGTTGTGGCCTCACAAGAGATTGAAGCTGGAACGATAATTGAAGAGCAGTTCCTAACCACGAAGTTAATGGAAGTTGATTGGATTAACGAGAATAACTACTCCGATGTTTCAGAACTCGTTGGCAAGGTGGTTGCGAATACCATTTATGCCGGAGAGGTGCTTCACAAGTTACGATTTACTGTACCAGGAGAAGGGTCAACGCTTGCAGCTCTTATCCCTGAAAATAAACGTGCGGTAACGATACGTGTTGATGATGTTATTGGTGTGGCAGGTTTCTTATTACCGGGTAACAAGGTTGATATTCTCAATACGGTTTCTTACGGAAAAAATTCTGCAGCTACTCAAACGGTTCTTAAAGATATTAAGGTTTTGGCTGTAGATCAAACGGCTAAAACGAATGAAAACAGTCCAATTATTGTACGAGCGGTAACTCTTGAGATGACGCCGAAAGAGGCCGAGAAACTTCTCACGGCTAAAAGCAAAGGCAGTATTCAGCTGACTTTGAGAAACCCACATGAAGTTGAGAAAAAAGTGGTTCGTCGATATGTGCCTAGACCAAGTGTCACCATTATCAAAGGTACAGAAACATCTAATGTGCGCGTCAAGGATTGAGGTGAAATATGAGAATATTAATTGCGTGTGTTTTGAGCCTAATTTGTATTTCGACGGCCAGTGTTGCGGCGTTACAAACGGGAAAAACAGTCACGGTTCCACATCATAAATCTACGCATGTCGTGCTGTCGGGAAAAGCGGCGAAGGTTTCTCTTGGTGATCCTGAAGTTTTAGATATTGTAATTTTAAAATCAAATGAAGTGTTTTTAATTGGTAAAAAATTAGGTGCGACAAACCTAATGGCTTGGGACTCTCGAGGTCGGTTGATTGAGTCTATTAACATTGAGGTTACTCATGATCTTAATAGTTTAAAGGCGAAGTTATATGAGTTCCTTCCTGATGAAACTATCGAAGTACATAGTGCGCAAAACCGTTTGTTGCTGAGCGGTCAGGTGAGCAACCAACAGCAGATGAATGTCGCGATGAGAATTGCAGAAACTTACTCCTCCGGGCAAACCGCAGATGAGTCAAAAGAGAGTGGTAGTGAGCAAGCTGCGGCGACTGGGGTCATCAACTTAATGTCGATTGGTGGTGCTCAGCAAGTCATGCTAGAGGTCACTGTCGCTGAAGTGCAAAGAAGCTTAGTTCGAAAATTCGATGCTAACTTCCATTTCTTCCAAACCAGTGGTTCTGATTTTTCATGGGGAGCGTCTTCTGTGCCTGCTGGTGTATTGGGTGCAACGCCGATTTTTGATATTCCCACCTCAACAGATTATGGGATTTTAGGTTCTTTTATCGATAGCAATACATTGTTTACCTTTGCTTTGGATGTTGCAAAGCAGAATGGTGTAGCCAAAGTTTTGGCTGAGCCGAATCTAACCGCGTTAAGTGGTTCAAAAGCTGAATTTTTAGCGGGCGGTGAGTTCCCAATCCCTGTGCCTGATGAAGACGGCATCACCATTGAATACAAAGAATATGGTGTAGGGCTGAAATTCATCCCAACGGTTCTTAGTGACAAGAAAATCAACCTGAACTTGGCTGTTGATGTGAGTGAAATTGCGAATAGTAGCTCGCTAACGATTGATCCTGGTACTACCAACGCGACTTACTTCATTCCACCTATTACGCGTCGTAGTGCATCTTCAACTCTTGAGTTAGCAGATGGCCAGACTATCGGTATTGCAGGTTTACTGAGTGAGAATGTGAGAGATATCAGCAACAAGATGCCAGGCTTTGGTGATGTGCCGATTTTAGGGCAGCTTTTCAACAGCCAAGAGTATGTATCTGGCGAAACCGAACTGGTTATTCTTGTGACTCCAAGGCTTGCCAAGCCAATCGACCGCACGAAAGTGACATTACCAACAGATGCTTTCGTCGACCCTAATGACTTGGAATATTATTTGTTAGGCCGAAGCGCTTACATTGCTGAACCGTCAGAGTCGGACTCCGAGCAATCTCAATCGACACAGACTGTATCGCCGACTGATGGTGGTAGCGAAGGCTCATTTGGTCATGATTTATAAGGAGATGGATATGATTAGAATAATGATGGTCTTTCTCGTGATGGTGTTAGTTGGCTGTGCGAACGATGCTCGTTTAGGGCACTCAGTAGCACTAGTGAAAACTGAGCAAACGTATAACCCTAATGCGACCCAAGAGAATTTACTCGAAGTACCTGATGGTACAGGGGAGCGGATGCAGGCTGGTTACGACCGATATGTTGGCAGAGGTGAAAATGATCTGTCCGGAAGCAGTAGTAGCCAGATCCTAGAAGAGTTTAACTAAATCTGGAGGTACTCACATGTTGTATCGAGTATCACAAAGTCCGAAAAAGCAGAAAGGATTAGTGGTGATTATGATTACTGCTGCCTTGTTGGTTTTTTTAGCCGTCTCAGCGTTAGCTGTAGATATCAACCATATGGTTGTGAACAAAACACGGTTACAAAATGCGGTAGATTCAGCTGCTTTAGCTGCCGCAACTATTTTGGATAATAGTAAGGATAAAGATGCAGTAGATGCCGAGGTTGGCACTGCATTAAATGCCATGGCTGGCTCGACGGGAAACCACGAGTTTGATTTTTCAACCGCTTCAATCAGTATCGATTACTCTAATGATCCTCAAGACTTTACGGGCACGGCTACTTTTGGCATCGACGATGATGTTTATGTGCGTGTTCGAGTAGATTCATTGGGTATGAGTGAATTCTTTATTCAATTATTTGGCCTTGATAAAGAGGTATCTGCTAGTGCTGTTGCGGGCCCCAGTTCAGGGCAAGAAGTTGTAAATAACGTTGTACCAATAGGTGTATGTATTGGTGATGGGACATCTGACAATGATATAGATCCTGAAGATGGCTTTCATGATGTAACTGGTGAAGAAATAACGAATGTTTTTGGCTATGAAGTCGGTACCGTTCATGCTTTGAAAGTTGGAGATAACAAACTATCTGAAATGGGTAATGGAAATTACCACCTATTGGACTTTGGCTCTGGTGGTAAAACGGTAAAAGAAGGTCTAGGGGGGGACTATAGTTATCCTGTTGCAATAGGTGACGATATAACCACCAAACCAGGAGGAACGGTTGGTCCTACCGGTGATGGCTTAAATACTCGATTTGGTGATTATGGTGGAGGATTATCGGCATCAGATTACCCCACTGATTATGTAACGACTGAGCCTACTAATGAGATTACGATCGATGCTAGTACGGGAGATATCGATTTTGACGGCAGTTATACCTATGCTCAATATGAATCAGCGACTAACACATGCATAGCTAATAATGGTTCTGGGTGTGCGGCTAATGGTGTTGCTTGGCGTCGTATATTACCTATACCTATGGTGGATTGTTCAGGTAAAAGTGGCGGTGCGACTGAATTTACGGTGAACAAAATTGGTTGTTTCTTCTTGCTACAAAAAGCGCCGACCAATAACTCAGGAACGCCTGCAGTTTTTGGTGAATTTATACACTCTTGTAGCGTAGCTAGCGGATCTGGCAGTACTAACTCGACTACGGAAGGGACATACAAAATCGTATTGTATAAGGACCCAGATAGTGGGGAGTCGTAACCATGAAACTATTCAATAAATTACAGGGTGGTTTTGCAGCCATTGAGGTGGTTATAGCGACCCCGGTATTACTGTTCTTTCTGATATTGGTGCTGGAATTTGGCAATATTTTAGTCCATTACAATGTGATATCTAAATCTGTGCAAAACGGTGCTCGTTACGCAGTTAGTGAAGTCTATGGAACGATCGGTGGAACTATTGCGCCGACTTCCGAAATTCAAAATGTGGTGGTTTACGGACAGAATAGTGTAGGGACTGCGGTGTTATCTTCATTGACGACTGCAGATGTTACCGTTACGCCACCGTCAGGAGATAGTTATGTACGGGTAAGTGTTACCTATGATTATGTTCCACATTTCTTGTCTATTCCCTTTTCCTCGGAGAGTTTTTCGATTCCGTTAAGCGTCACTTCGGTTATGAGGGTGCTGTGATGAGAAAGTCAAAAAGGTGTATTGAAGGGCTTGCTATCATAGAGTTCACATTAGTGTCATGGCTGATTTTTCTCTTGATTTTTATAATCTTGGCATTGGGTGCCTATATGTTTTCGTTGCAGATGGTAAGTGAAGCCACGAGGAAAGCAGCAAGGTTAGCAACGGTTTGCTATGTAGCAGATAGAGATAATATTGCCGCAATGGTTGTGGGAGATATTCCTCTTGTAGGATTTACCGCTGCCAATTTAGAAGTTGCTTATTTAGATATTGATGGGAATGAAATTACGTCAGGTTACGACACTGATCCAGTATTTAGTACCATTAAATTTGTAAGGGCGAGTGCAACTGGATATGGCGTTCAGTTAATCGGAGATTTGAGTTTTTTTGGTACTAGTGGGTATCTTACAGCTCCTTCGTTCGAAACTATTTTGCCAGCTGAGAGTTTAGGAGTTGTTAGAGCTGATTCCGAAACAAGGAATAGATGTCCATGAGTTATTTTATACAGGAGTTGTAGCATGGGGGAAGCAATTAAAATAACGCCAAATGAGAGTGATATTGTGCGTTTGAAAACAAACCTTAAGGTCTGGTTAATATACAGCTCAGAAGGTTTTCTTTCACATATGAGTCTTGAATTAAAGAAATGTCGAAATGTACATGTTACATCATTTTCTCTCGCAGCAATGAGCGAGGAATACCTAAAAAATGCTGATGTTCCAGAGCTTATCTTTGTAGAAGCAAGTGGAAGTTGGGCACAAAAAATGGTGGAGTTACAGGGGTATGATTTATCGCTCGAGGATAAGGATTTATCTTTAGTTGTACTCGGGGACGAAAGTGATAACGGGTCATTAAAAATTGCGCTTCGCTTAGGAGCCTCAGATTTCTTATCTCATAATGTCACTATTTCAGACTTACTCCCTTTGCTTAAGAAAACGGCTTCCGAAAAGCTTGAAAACTCCAGTTATGGAGAATTTATCTTGTTTTTGAACACCAAGGGAGGGATGGGAGCAACCACTTTAGCGTTAAATACCGCTATTGAGATGGCTAATCAACACCCAAATGAAGTTCTCTTACTCGATATTGATCTCCAATTTGGAGTAATTCCTGATTACTTAAATATTATTCCCACCTACAGCGTTTCTGATGCAATAAATAGCGCGAATGACCTAGATGAAATCTCCTTAGGTACTTTGGTCAATAAACATGAATCTGGTCTTCATGTTCTAAGCTTTAAACATGAAAACAATGCTGATGATTTCGAGCAGGCACAAAAAATAGGCAGACTGCTGCCTATATTGCGCCGTTTTTACCCTTATGTGGTGATCGACCTATCTAGAGGGTTAGATCATGTATTTGCATCTGCTATATCACCTGCAACGAAAGTGCTTCTGGTTTTACAGCAGAGTTTAGTGTCAGTAAAAAACACAAGTAGATTAATTAAGTCTCTGAAGTTTGAGTACGGCTTACAAAGCGACGCAATAGAGGTAATCCTTAACCGTTACGAAAAACGACATTCTATAAAGTTAAAAGACATTGAGCAGGCGGTGGGCAATCACGACATCCACCTGATGCCTAATGATTTTAAAGTGGCACTAGAGAGTGCCAATTTGGGGCAACCGTTAGTTCAGTCGAGAAAGAAAAGCTCAATTACTCGTTCTATCATCGATTTGTCTCACGTTCTTTCACCACCAGAGCAAGAAGAAAAAGGCTGGTTGAAAAAGTGGTTTTCATAACGGGTAGATGAATAGTGAACACGAGGGATTGTGATGTTCTTTAAACGAAAAAATGTAAATCCAGAGTTTGAAAAAAGAGTAGAACAGATTTCGCATGACTCAGAAGATACCAACCCTGTTGAGCGTTTATCCAGTGTTGATACGTCTAGTCAATCTCGCAGTTCTGAAGCGAATGTAGAAAAGGAAAAGGCGATTGATGAAGCTCGAAAAGTGTTAGAGCAAGAGTTATCAATCAAACACTTTTTTCATAAGCAACTGCTTGAGACCCTAGATTTAGGATTACTCTCAAGTTTGGAAAAAGAGCGGGCTAAGGTTGACTTGCATGAAGCCATTTTACAGTTGATGGCTGACGATGGTAGTCATGCACTCAGCGCAGAAGGTCGTAAGCGGGTCATCAAACAGATAGAAGATGAAGTTTTTGGTCTGGGGCCGTTGGAGCCCTTATTAGCTGATCAAACTGTGTCGGATATATTGGTCAACGGCCCTAAAAGTGTTTACGTTGAGCGCCGAGGTAAATTAGAAAAAACACCGTATACGTTTTTAGATGATCGTCACTTAAGAAACATTATTGATCGTATTGTCAGTCAGGTTGGTCGCCGGATTGATGAAGCATCACCTATGGTAGATGCCCGCTTAGTTGATGGTTCTCGTGTTAATGCGATTATCCCGCCTCTCGCACTCGATGGCCCTTCTGTTTCTATCCGCCGTTTTGCTGTGGATCGCTTAACGATGGATAACCTTATTGACTACAATTCAGTTTCACCCCAAATGGCTAAGTTTGTTGAAGCTGCAGTAAAAGGCGAGCTCAATATATTGATTTCAGGAGGGACGGGGTCAGGGAAAACAACCACACTGAATATCTTTTCTGGTTTCATTCCGCGAGACCAGAGAATTATTACCATAGAAGACTCGGCCGAATTACAACTGCAACAACCACATGTTATTCGTCTCGAAACCCGCCCTGCTAACCTAGAAGGGAAGGGAGAAATCAGCCAGCGCGAATTGGTTAAAAATACCTTGCGTATGCGACCAGATCGAATCGTGGTTGGGGAGGTGCGTGGTAGCGAAGCCGTTGACATGCTAGCAGCGATGAATACCGGTCATGATGGTTCACTGGCTACCATTCACGCGAATACCCCCCGTGATGCCTTGAGTCGGGTCGAGAATATGTTCTCGATGGCAGGGTGGAACATATCAACCAAAAACTTACGAGCTCAAATTGCTTCGGCTATCCACCTTGTTGTTCAAATGGAACGCCAAGAAGATGGTAAGCGTCGTATGGTGAGTATCCAAGAGATCAACGGCATGGAAGGTGAGGTGATTACGATGTCGGAAATATTCCGTTTTCAGCGTAAAGGTATTGATGAAGACGGCAATATTATCGGTTATTTCACAGCAACGGGGGTTGTGCCTCAATACCATGACCAGTTAGTCAAACGTGGACTCGACCTGCCTTTCGAGCTCTTTAGTGAGACCAAAGTCTAAGGATATATTATGGACAATGTAAGCGTTTCATTAGGTCTATTATTCATTGCGGTGCTTTTTATTTCTCAAGCTTTGTTGCTCCCTGCTGCAGGGAAAAAAGCGAAGCACAAAGAGTTGTCTCGACGTTTGAAGGAGGCGCAACGTAATATCGATGAAGAGAGTCTATCTTTATTAAAAGAACATTATAACAAAGAATTATCTCCTATAGACCGTAAGTTAATAGTTATTCCATACTTTGCTGGATTAAAAAAAATGTTGGAATTAGCTGGTTTTAAATTAGCATTGAGCCGGTTTTTACTTATTGTTTCTCTTTGTGGTGTCTTGCTCACATTGATATCAATAATGACCAATCAAGAATGGTTTATTAGTTTAGCAGCATTCATTTCTGTTTGGGTTATATCTTATCTGTATGTACAAAATCGAGTGGCTTATAGAATGGCTCGATTCGAAGAGCAACTTCCAGAGGCTTTAGATATTATCCGACGAGCACTGCAAGCAGGGCAACCGCTTGTTCAATCATTTAATGAAGTTGGTGAAGAACTTCCTGAACCTATCGGTGCTGAGTTTAAAAATACCTACAACTTACTTAATTACGGTTATGACTTACGTTTAGCTATTTTACAGATGGCAGAGCGAGTTCCCACCGTATCAATGTTGGCTTTTTCTAGTGCAGTAATGCTACAAAAAGAAACTGGGGGGAATCTATCAGAGAACCTGCAAAAGGTATCTGAAGTACTAAGAGCCCGCTTTAAGTTAGAAAGGAAAGTAAAAACGCTCTCTGCTGAAAGCCGTCTGTCAGCATGGATCTTAACCTTATCCCCTTTTGGTTTATTTTTTGCCTTAAAGGTAGCCAGTCCTGAATATATCGAGCCACTTTACAAAGATCCTCGCGGTCTATCGATGGTCAGTGTCGGTATTGTTCTCTTGGCGATCGGAGCCTTGTGGATTAAAAAGATCATCAGTATAGAGATTTAACTTATGGAATTATTAAATATTGAAGTCTGGAAGCAGATGTTAGCAGAGTTTGGGATCAGCTCTCAGGCTGTTATCTATGCGATGATTTTGCTCACTACTATCTTATTAACATTGACTATTGGGTTCTTGTTTTTAGGTGCTAGATCTCCTTTAGATAAGAAGCTAAGACAAATATCTGAAGAGGGGAGTACTGGTGGTCGAAAACCTTATGATTTTTCAAATACGTTAGAATCATTAAGCCCCTTTATAAGTAAAGGTAATAAAAAGGACAATGAAACTTACTCAGAAAAGCTGATGCATGCTGGGTTCCATGAGAAGAGCTCGTTATCAGTTTTCTACGCGTTGAAGGTTTTATCTAGTTTAATAGGCATCGTCGCTGCTTTTATGGTCTATTACATATCGTGGGGTGGAGATTACAATAATTTACTCATCATGACTTGTGTTTTTCTCGGAACATTTACGCCAAATATTATTCTGAACAAGTTACAAAAAGAGCGTCAGAAAAAAATAAGAAATGGTGTCCCTGATGCGCTTGATCTTCTTGTTGTGTGTACCGAGTCTGGGCTTGGTTTTAATGCAGCCCTTGGACGTGTCGCATCTGAGATCTATGTCTCTCAGCCGGAACTTGCGGATGAACTAGAGACTGTGTTTGCTAAAATCCAAGCGGGTGTCACTATGCCTGATGCGCTTAGACAGCTTATCGAGCGAACCGGTTTAGTCGAATTGGAAGGGTTGGTTTCTTTGCTTTCTCATGCATCGAGAATGGGCGGTAGCTTAGCGCAAACGCTTCGTGATTATACTGAAGACTTTAGAGATAAACGTCAGCAAGCCGCTGAAGAAATTGCGGCGAAAATACCGACCAAAATGTTATTTCCTATGCTGATTTTTATTTGGCCTTGTTTTTTCATTGTTGCACTTGGCCCAGGACTACTTATCGTAATGGACGCATTGAGTGCGCCGGGAGCAAGTTTATGATGTTATACAATAAGTTCCTTCTACTTTTCCTACCAATACTACTACTCGGTTGTGCATCATCTGATGAGCCAACGAATCAATTTGATGCAGAACTGTATTCCGGTAAACCGATAGATACGTTAACGAATGATGACCCTCCTTTGAGTGAGAAAGAAGCGATCATGCGTGGTGATGTAGCATTAAGGGACAACAACATCGATCTAGCCTTGTATGAATACATCCGCTCTCTGTCTTTTCCTGAGCAAGAGTTTCACGACAAAACGCTGTTTACTATAGGTAAAATCCATTCATCTCGTGGCAACTCGGCGCTTGCCGAGAAAGCGTATTTGGCGGCCTTAGATTTCAATCCAGCACATACCGAGGTACTGGAGGAATTAGGCGTTTTGTATACGAAGCAGCGACGAACGGATGAAGGTCGAAGTTATTTCTTTAAAGCGATTAATGCCGACCAAGTTCGTTTGAAAAGCAGTGAAACGATTAAAAACCACCAAGCGTTAAGCCAAAGTGAAGTCGCTAGCTTGAAGGTTGACAGTATGTCTCCTGCATCAGCATATATGGGAATTGGTGTGTTGGAAGATGTCGACGGAAAGCATCAGATAGCTCAAGAGTACTTCAAAAAGTCACTGCAGATAGACAAAAACTCATTCAAAGCTCTGTTGAATATGGGCTACTCCCATTACATGTACGGCAATTACAAGGAAGCGTATCAGTATACGCGTTCAGCTCTAGAGTTAGAGCCAAATAGTGAGAAGGCCCAAAACAATCTAGCCCTCATTTATCTGGCTTCCGGTGATGTTAAGAAAGCCACTAATATGTTTATGCGACATATGGATACGCCTGAAGCGTTGAATAATGTAGGGTATTTCCTAATATTACAAGGTAAGCCGGATGAAGCCGTTCCTTACCTTCAGCAAGCAATAGACAAGAAACCATCGTATTACAGAGTTGCGAACGAAAACTTAAACAGAGCATTAGCGGAAGTGAGAGAGATGGAGCAATAGTCGTTTAAATTTTAGCTCAGTGAAAAGGATATTCATGTCGCCTAAAAGTGAGAGTTTTAATAAAGATATCATTGTTATCTCTGTCATCTGGCTAGTTTGTGCCACAGTGATCTTTATTTACAAGTGGGAGAGTGTTTCAGCTCTTAACCTGAATGACAATGACGACTATATGCGTTTCGTTCAATTTCAGGATTGGATGGCAACTGGACATTGGTACCTAGAGCCAATGAATAATTTTAATGCCGCTGACGGCATTATTATTCATTGGTCTCGCTTTCCTGATTTAATCTTATCGCTCGTAGCTTTTCCATTGTTGTTTATCGTCGATGATAATCTTGCTTATACAATATCAATTTCTCTTGTCCCTCTGCTTTACTTGCTACTTTTTTCTCTGTCATGCTTTTACCTAGCTGACCACCTCTTCGGTGCCAAGTATCGCTTTATTAGTATGATGTTTGCGATTTCTTCGCCGTCAATTATCCATTTTTTACCCGGTTCTATTGATCATCATAATATTCAGCTGGTCTTCGCGGTCCTATTTCTAGCTTTAACGCCATTGAATCATGAGCAGTTGCGCCATGCGTGGCGTGTGTATGCGCAATCTATCTTGCTGTCTCTATCTTTATGGACGGGGCTTGATAATGTTTTGCTATTCATGTTTTTTTTCGCGATTTATACCGTGTATTACGGTCTTGTTCGCCATGAGTGGTTTGGCTATATCTCTAAGTTGTATGCGAGTTCCGCTCTGTTTGGGATTTGTGCGGTTTTATTAAATCGGCCTTACGATGAGTTTTTCGTTTTTAAGTACGACGAAATATCATTTGTTCTCATCATCCTTTTCTTCTGTGGCTGGCTTTTCGTTAATGTTTATCATCGGTTTATGAATGAAGATAACAGTCTACTGCAAAAGGTTTTTCTGTTCGTATTTCTAGCTGTTCTATTTTTAATCCCAGTGGCAGTGCTTTATCCATCACTCAGCAGTGCGTTGTTAATTGATTACCCTCCAATACTTAAAGTCTATTGGTTAGACCAAGTGACGGAAGCGAAATCGGTCGTTAGATATGTCGCAAGTCATGGTTTTTTCTCGATAGAGAATTACGCTTTGCTCGTGATTCCTGCCACTTTGTATCCACTTTTTAAGCGTAAAAATCACCACTGCGCAATTTTGTATCTCATCTTTATGTTCAATTTAGCCCTTGCGATCTTTTGGCAGATTAGAGTCATGAGGTTGTGTTTTGTGCTAGCGGCTCCCCTCCAAGCATACGTGATTCTTCAGTTAGCAGATTACATCCGTTCCTCCATCATAAAAGCAGCGGTTATTACTTCTGGAGCACCACTAGCGGTCGCCTTTGTCATTCTCGCGTTGTCGCCAACCGAAGAAATTACAACTACTCTTGATCAAAAGGAGCAATCTCTGAAGATTCATAAGGTGTTAAAAGATAACGATATAAATTCGCACACCATACTTTCAGGGATTGAAACGGGGGCTCCAGTGTTGGCAAAAACGGATAATCGAATTATTGCTGCTCCTTACCATCGAAATATTGTTGGGAACCAATTTCTTATTGAAGTGATGCTAGAGGAAGATCTGAGCTTAGCCGAACGGAAAATCATAGAGAAAAGCATCGATATCATTGTTATTGGCAATGATCCGCATTTGTTGATTTTAAAGGACTCGGCTAGCGAGGAGGCATTGATCAATAAGCTGTACAGCTCAGATACGCCAACTTGGTTAGATGTTGTGTACGACAATATTGAAAATGGGTACCGAGTGTTTCGAGTCAGGGAGAGCTCATGAAGAATCAAACCATAGCGGTGTTACTCCCGTGCTATAACGAAGCCGGAGCGGTTGGAAAAACGGTGGCTGACTTTCAACGTGCACTACCAAGTGCGACGGTTTATGTGTACGACAATAACTCTACTGATGGCACGGTCGAAGAGGCGCTGCAAGCTGGTGCTGTTGTTCGCCATGAGTATCGTCAGGGCAAAGGTGAAGTTGTGCGACGGATGTTCTCAGATATTGATGCTGATATTTATATTATGGCTGATGGTGATGATACCTACGACGCCTCCATTTGCCCTACACTGATTGAACAACTGGTTACTGAACAGCTCGATATGATCATTGGCAGTCGAGAGCGCTCTTCCGAGGCTTATCCTGCAGGACATATTTTGGGTAATAAGATGTTTTCGACTCTGATAAATAAAGGGTTCAATGCTCAATTGAATGACGTTTTCTCTGGCTATCGAGTGATGAGTCGCCGGTTTGTAAAAACGGTCCCTATTTTCAGTGACGGCTTTCAAATTGAGACGGAACTAACCGTGCATGCATTGCACCACAATATGTCGATCAAAGAAGTACCCACTCATTATCACTCAAGGCCTGAAGGCACGGCGAGTAAGCTGAATACATTGAGTGATGGGATCAAAATCCTCAACTTTATTTTGTTCCTGCTACGAGACGTAAAGCCGATGTTTTTTTTCGGTGCTTTGTCGGTGTTGCTTTGCTTTATCTCATTGGGATTAGGGGTTCCCGTTATTATCGATTTTATTGATACCGGGCTCGTTGAAAGAGTCCCAACAGCTATTCTGTCTAGTTCAATTGCACTTATCGCGGTGATGTCTTTCTTTTGCGGCTTGATACTCGACAACGTGTCACGAGGTAGAAGAGAGATGAGAATCCTCTCAATATTAAGAAGTCACGATCACAAGCCATCTCAATAGGATTCAGGAATGAGAATAAACAAGGATGAAGACAAGGAGTGGCTCGATTATTTGTCCCGTTTCAGTGATGAATATGACGAGCGAGTCTACGAAAGCAGTACAACAGGCTATGTGATGAGGGCGGGTCATATAGCGTGTGAGAAGCCTTTCAGTAACAGAGAGCATTTCTCGAAGGTGCTAGAAGTGGGTTCAGGAACGGGTGAACACTTGAGACATGTTCAGCATAGTTTTGACGAGTATACGGTCAGTGATGGCGATTCTGCCGCACTTGAAGTGGCAAAAAGGCAACTCAGTAACACCAGTACTTATGACAAGCTCGTTTTTAATGTAACGAATGCACGAGCGTTAGACTTTGAAAGCAACTGCTTTGATCGTGTTATTGCGACACATATATTGGAACACCTTTATGAGCCTCATCTTGTGATTAAAGAATGGCTTAGGGTATTAAAGCCGGGCGGCACTTTGTCCATTTTGATTCCTACAGACCCAGGTATTGCATGGAAGGTTGGTCGTTATATGACGACAAGAAAACTTGGAGTGAAAAAGGGGTGGAACTACGATTACATTATGGCGAGAGAACATGTTAATCCCTGCAATAATTTGATCGCCTTTTTAAAGTACTATCTCCCTGATAATAAACACTCTTTTTGGCCGTTAAGCCCAATCCCGCTAATTGATTGCAATTTGTTTTTTAACTTCCATGGAATCAAGCCTGCTAGTTAAAGGTTCGACGGCTCCTATCGTTCAGTCGTAAGCAAGAAGTTAGGTATTCACTAACTTCTTGCTTCGGTTAGATCTTTAGTTAACAAAGCCAGTAAGAGCGCCGAATAGCATAAACATGCCGACAAGCCCTACGATTGGCATCTTGACCGTTTTCAGTAGCCACACACCTATGATGATCAGAGCGAAGTCTATGCCACTGCTCACTGCGCTTGTGAAGATAGGTTGATACAGGGCTGCAAGTAGTAGACCTACAACTGCCGCATTCACACCAGTAAGAGCGCCAGCAACCAGAGGTTTGCTCGCAATTGCTTGCCAGTTTTTCAGTACACCTAGTAGTAATAAGAAGCCTGGTAAGAACACGGCAATCGTTGCGAGTAGTGCGCCTGTGATTGGTGCCGATGGCATCAATACATAACCTAAGTAAGTCGCAAGTGTAAACATAGGCCCTGGTACTGCCTGTGCTGCTGCATAACCTGTTAGGAAGGCATCTTGAGACAGTTGGTCACCAATACCATTTTGTAGCAACGGAAGTACCACGTGGCCGCCACCGAATACTAAGCTACCTGCTTGGTAGAACAAGCCAAATACTTCAATGCCTTGAGAGTAAGCACTGAATAGAGGCAGACCAACCAGTAAAGCAACGAAAATCACGAGTGGTGTTAACGATATCTTGTGCGTCGAAGGTACTGTTTTTAATTCGTGTGAGGTTAAGAACTTACTGCCAACCATAGCAGCAAACAATAGAACTAATACCTGAGGCCAGATCCCAGGAATTAAAAGCAGAACAATCGCGGTGATCACACACAGTGCTGTTGCTATCTTTGATTGGCAAAAGTTTTTGTACATGCCGAAAGTGGCGTCAGCCACAACCACGACCGCGAGTAGCTTAAGTCCGTGGATGATAGAAATGAAAAGCGGTGCTTCCAACAACTGATTGCTCACTAAGGCCAATATCAACATTAGGATGACAGAAGGGGAGGTGAAGCCTACAAATGCGGCAATCGCACCGGTTAAGCCACCTTTTTTGTAACCAACCGCGAAGCCAACCTGACTTGAGCCTGGACCCGGCAGAAATTGACTGAGGGCGACAATTTGCCCGTACTCTTCGTCGGATAACCAATTCAGTTTCTCAACAAAGGTTTTACGGAAGTAGCCAATGTGTGCCGCTGGTCCACCGAAGCTAATCCAGCCAAGCCAGAAAAAGGTTTTAAAAATTGAAAGCATGATCGATTCCAGATAAATGTTTAGCGTAATTTAGGTGGAGTTGAACTATGATTCAAATTAATTGTTTTAATTATAATTATGAATGATATGGGATTGATTTGTGGCTGATTTTAACTGGAAAGGGGTCGACCTTAACTTGTTGATTGCACTGCAGGCTTTGTATAAAACGAATAGCGTGAGTAAGGCTGCTGAGCGTTGTTATGTCAGCCAATCTGCGATGAGCCATAGCTTACAAAGGCTACGAAAGTTGTTTGATGATCCTCTGTTTGAGCGTGTAGGTAGCAAGATGGAGGCGACCGACCGAGCCATTGAACTATCAAGTACCGTGGACGCGCTACTGAATACCATCCAGTCTGAAGTTCTGTTATCTAAATCGTTTGATGCAGAGACTTATAAAGGGACTTGGAAGATTGGTCTCACTGATTATGCCGAGCAGATGTTCGCTCCAATATTGTTTGACCTGATTAAGCAATCCTCTCCTTATTCTCAAGTAGCGTTGTTCAATGTAAACCTGAGTAACTACCAGCAAGTCTTTGACGATGCCAAGCTTGATATGACGATAGGCAGCTTTGGTGAGGTACCAAAGCAATATCGAACAAAGCATTTGTATACGGAGCAACATGTTTGTTTACTTGATCAATCGGTTCTATCTATTGAGGAGCCGATGTCGCTAGAACAATTTGTTGCTGTCGAGCACGCGCTTGTTTCCCCTGCAGGGGCTTTAAAGACGGGAGTGGACACTCGTTTAGGTGAACTCGGCTTAAGCCGGAAAGTCGCGATATCTTCCAGTAACTTTTTAACTGTTAAACGACTCATTCGTGGCAGAGAACTATTGTGTATTGTCCCCAAGCTAGTCGCGCGCAAGGATATTGATAGTGAAGAAACCTTACTAGCTGTGAAGCCACCTATTGATGTTCCAGATTTTGATATCCAGCTTGTTTATAGAAAGGCAAAGCATTTAGATGATAAAAATAAACTACTTAGAAAGTTGATTACTAATGCGATCTCATCTGTGATTTCCGAATAGTTTATTGTGTCGGTTAATCGTCAAATTCATATGAATTAATTTTAGAAAAATCCGGTTTATTATAAGAACCCGACTATACTTAATTTACGACTCAAGGCAGTCGTAAAGAATAGGCTTTTTGATTTACCTAAGTAAAAAAATTGGTTATATCCTCATGATATAGCTTAAAAAACTACCAGGCTAAACGGACTTAGTTGGTCTTAAAGCGCTAGCTCCCCCTAGCGCTTTTTCTTTTATGTCGATTCTGGCAAAAGGGTCTGAATTCTTTTCAGCAGTTGCTCGATCTCTTGTTTTTCATAGTGAGCCGTCACCTTAGGTTGGCTGCTTTCTCTTGGGAGTAATGCAGTTTCGATATGGTGCTGCAGTAAAGCATCTTGTGAGTTAGCGTTGAGCTTCTCTGCAAGTACCACAGCTTGTCGACCAATCGTGGTGAAGTCTTGTTTGATGGTGGTCAGTGGTGGATTAAAAAACGCACTGTCCTCGATGCCATCAAAGCCGACGACCGCAACCTTGTCAGGGACTGGAATCTGCAGTTCTTGCAGTGCGCGTAAAACCCCTAATGCCATTTGATCACTGGCGACCAACACAGCATCAAATGGGATTTGTTTCGCAACGGCGTCTCGAATGCCAAGGTAGCCACTTTCCGCTTGCCAGTTTCCTTGATGTTGAAACTGTACCTGACAGTTTGCATCTGATAGCACACCCAACCAACTCTGAAGACGGATTTGTGAGGCACTGGATTCGTTAGGCCCGCTGATCAACAAGTATTCAGAGCGACCATTTTCAATAAGATGCTGAGCCGCCAGCTTTGCGCCCTCGGCGTGATCGCCGCATATATAGTTAACTTGGCTGTTAGAAGGGACATCAATGAAGATGAGGTTCAAGTGTTGATATTGTTCTACCAGCAATTCGGCGTCTGCACTCTTTAAAGGCACATTGAGAATGATGCTGTCGATCTGTTGAGCCATCAGTTCACGAATAGCCTCGCGGGTGTTGGTGAGGTTCGGTTCGGATACTACAGAAAAAGCGGTGCCATACCCCATATCGTGAGCCTGCATTCGTACACCGTTAGCGATCATTGCGGCGCCATGCAGTGCCATATCGAGCGTCACTAACCCTATGCTGGTGGACTTGGAACGGCTGAGCATTTGAGCCCCTTTATTGGGCACATATCCAAGCTTCTTTATCGCAGCATTCACTTTGTTTCGAGTGGATTCTGCGACATCTTGCGAACCGTTCGTCACCCTTGATACTGTTTGAGTCGATACGCCAGCCAGCTTCGCCACATCTTTAAAAGTTACACTCATCACACCGTCCATCGAATATTCCCGTCGTTCGATGAGCTTATTCAATTTAGCGAAATGAAACTCTGCTCCCTTTCAAAAAAATGTCATTTGAAACATTAAATATGTTTCCGGAAACAGTCGATCTTGTGCAAATTTTAGCAACGAATAAGTGTTTTTAGATCACGTTATTTAGCCGTTTTAGTACTAATTTCAGTCTTCAAGTTCACTATTAATTTTAGTTTATGTTTACGAAAACAATATGAGATTGGCTATGAGCGAATTTATTCATCTAACAAGTAAAAACCACAGTTTGATCATCAAATCGGGCCGTACTCCAGAGGTTCTTCACTGGGGCGCAAAGATCGCCAGTATTGATGAAGATCTTTTGTTATCAACCGAGAGACCGATCTCTCAAGCACGCCTTGATGTCGATGTACCGCTTTCTCTTTGTCCTGAATTGGGTAGCGGTCATTTTAATGCGCCGGGAATAGAAGGGCATCGTGATGGTTTTGATTGGGCACCCGTTTTTAATACCGTCCGCGTGGAAGCTCAGGTTCAGCAAGCCACTTTTGTTCTAGAAGACACCGTGTCTAAGCTTGAATTGACGGTTGAAATTAAACTGGATTACGAATCGGATGTGGTTCAAAAGCGCATCACAGTAACCAACAAAGGGGGCAGTAAATACTATTTAAATAAGCTGTCATCAACGTTGCCGCTGCCAAACCACGCCAATGAATTGATGACGTTCCATGGTCGTTGGTGTCATGAGTTCCAAACGCAACGTCAGCGTTTTGAGCATGGTGGCTTCATGCAAGAGAACCGTCGCGGCCGTACTTCACATGAAAACTTCCCTGGCATGTTTGCAGGAACGCAAGGTTTCTCAGAACAGAATGGTTTGGTGTGGGGCTTCCATTTAGGTTGGAGTGGTAACCACCAAATGCGTGCTGATGTTCGCAGTGATGGCCGCCGCTTTGTACAAGCGGGAGAGTTATTGCTAGCGGGTGAATCGATTCTAGAACCAGAGGCAACTTACCAGACACCTTGGCTCTATGGCTGTTACAGCAATTCTGGTTTGAACGGTATTGCTCAACGTTTTCAGCAGTTTGTTCGTGACAACATTATTCAATTCCCTACCGATAAACCTCGCCCAGTGCACTTGAATACTTGGGAGGGTATCTACTTCGACCATAAACCGGAATACATTATGCGGATGGCAACGGAAGCCAGCGCGATGGGTGTTGAACGATTCATTATTGATGATGGTTGGTTTATTGGTCGTGATGGTGAACGAACGGCATTAGGCGATTGGTACCTCGATGAAGTGAAATACCCAAATGGCTTAGAACCTGTGATTGAACACGTTAACCAACAGGGGATGGAGTTCGGGTTGTGGGTTGAACCTGAGATGGTCAGCCAAGACTCAAACCTATACCGTAACCACCCTGATTGGGTGCTTGGTTTGCAAGGTTATCATCAACCCTCTGGTCGTTGGCAGTATGTTTTAGACTTGCAGAATGAAGCGTGTTTTGACTACTTGTTCTCTCGCCTTGATACGCTTCTGACTACGTACAATATCGGTTACTTTAAGTGGGATATGAACCGTGAATTAGTTCAGCCGGGCCACCAAGGTAAGGCGGCGGTGCATGGTCAAACTCAAGCCTTGTATCGTCTCGTTGATCAACTGAATCAAGCACACCCTAAGGTCGAGATTGAATCTTGCTCATCAGGCGGTGGTCGCATTGATTTTGAAATCCTTAAAAGAACACATCGATTCTGGGCATCCGATTGTAACGATGCATTGGAACGACAAGCCATTCAAAAAGGCATGAGCTACTTCTTCCCACCAGAAGTTATGGGTGCGCACATTGGCCCTGCTGAGTGCCATTCAACCAATCGTCGTCACAGTATCAATATGCGTGGTGTCACCGCTTTGATGGGGCACATGGGCGTTGAACTTGACCCGGTTAAAGAGTCGCAACAAGAGAAGCAAGCTTTCTCTCACTACATCTCTCTGCATAAGCAGTTCCGCCATATTTTGCACTCAGGTCGTAGTTTCCGCATGGATCCCGCGGACAAAAACCAGAACATCTATGGGGTGCAGAATGATGATGAAATGCTGATCACCGTGTGTCAGTTGGCCATGCCTGAATACGCTCTGCCATCACCACTTCGTATTAGCTGCGTGGAAGACAGTGCGCTGTATCAAGTGAAGTTAGTGGAGATGCCACAAACCAGTTTCCAACTCATGAAGCAACGCCCTCAATGGTTAGATAAAACTCTGACTTTAAGCGGCGATAACCTCAAAGAGATTGGATTGACCTTACCTATTCTCGACCCAGAGTCTGCCTTGATTGTGCATCTAAAAAAGATGTGAATCTCTGACTCTGAGTACCCCTACAAATAAAAATCTAAATATAAAAATTATAATCGGCAGCGAGGTATTGCTGCCGCAATAACTCAACTTAAGGAAAACAAAATGTCTATTACCGTTCTGTTGTCATTTTTGTTATTTACTGGGTTTGTAGTCGCGTTTACCTACAACAAAGTGAAAAATGACAAAAACACCTCACAAGATGGTTTCTTTCTTGGCGGAAGAAGCTTAACCGGTGGCTTAATTGCCAGCTCACTTATCTTAACGAACTTGAGTGCCACCAGTTTCGTGGGCATGAGCGCACAATCTTACACCCACAACATGAGTGTCATGGGTTGGGAAGTGGCTTCTGGTGTCACCTTGGTGATTATTGCTTTAATGTTAGTTCCTCGTTATTTGAAACAAGGTATCACCACCATTCCTGATTTCTTAGAGAGCCGCTACGACATGTCGGTGAAGAAGTTTGTGACGTTACTTTTCTTGTGCCAATACGTGATCAACATTTTGCCTACCACACTTTACGCGGGCGCCGTTGTTTTGGGTGAAATCTTCGATGTTCAGGCCCTGCTTAATATTTCAGAGTTTAGCTCAATCGCGCTTATTTCGGCGACGATTGGTCTACTTGGCTTCTTTTACGCAATTTATGGTGGCCTGAAAGCGGTTGTGATTGCAGATACCATTAATGGCGTAGGCTTGATTGTTGGCGGCATGATGATCCCTGTGTTTGGTTTGATGGTACTGGGCGAAGGTAGCTTTGGTGCTGGCTTAGATATTCTGCTTTATGCCGCGCCAGAGAAGCTTCAATCGGTGGGTACAGAAAGCGATCCACTGCCGTTCTCAACATTGTTTACTGGTCTGCTTTTGGTGAACTTGTACTACTGGGGTACTGATCAATCCATTATTCAACGCGCATTAGGTGCTAAAAACCTGAAAGAAGGTCAGAAAGGTGTAATCCTTGCCGGTGCGATTAAGGTTATCTCTCCGCTGTTCTTGATCATTCCAGGCATCATCGCTTTCCACATGTTTGGTGCTGATGCGGGCAATCCAGACACCATGTACACCCGTTTAGTTAATGAAGTTTTGCCTAAGCCGCTGGTGGGTTTCTTCGTTGCGGTGATGTTTGGTGCGATTTTGAGTACCTTTAATGGTGTGTTGAACAGCTCAACGACTCTGTTTGCGTTGAACGTGTATAAGCCGCTATTTGGACAAGGTAAAACAGACGAAGAGCTAGTGGATAAAGGGCGTATTTTTGGTGTTGTGATTGCGATTATCTCGGTATGTATCGCACCATTCATCATGTACGCACCAGAAGGTCTTTTCCAATACCTTCAAATGGTGGCGGGGTTCTTCAGTGTGCCAATCTTTACTATCGTGTTTGTCGGCTATGTATCTAAACGTGTACCCGCTGTAGCGGCGAAAGTGGCGTTGGTGGTGTTTGTAAGTTCATACGCAGCAATGCAGCTAGTATTTAAAACACCGATTCACTTCCTACATCAATTAGCGATTCTATTCGTAGTATGTACCGCGTTGATGTTCATCATTGGTTACTTTATGCCGCGTGAATCTGAGTACGTGATGCCAGTCAATGAGAATATTGATGTGACACCTTGGGAGTTCCGTTTCGAGGCTTCGGCTATTATTCTTTACATGGTGCTTGGTGCTTACGTTATGTTCTCGGATGTGGGTTTTGTATCGGACGATCCAACCATCATGCAAGTTTATGGCGTGTGTGGCATTGTTATGTTGCTCGGTATTTTTGGACGACTAGCAAAGCGAAAGAAAGCACTTGCGACCGCGTAGATGAGTTCGGGTAATTAAAAACGAAAACGCCGCTCTTTGGAAATAGGAGCGGCGTTTTTCGATCTTGTGAAGATAAATGGAAGGCTAAAAAGTCTAAAAAGAGAATCGAGTCCATTTCTTAGCTCGCCAGCGATAGGCCATGATGATTCCACGGACCCATTCGTCCATCGCGATTGCCATCCAAGCACCCAATACGCCATAACCCCAATGCACGCCAAGCAAATAGCTCATGGCAACCCCAATGCCCCACATGCTGAGAATGCCCATTTTGATCGGGAATTTAATGTCGCCAGCAGCCTTTAGACAAGAGATAAAGATCAGGTTAAATACTCGACCAGCTTCAAGAATGATGGAACCTGCAATCAGTGCAGCCGTTAGCGCAATGATCTCTGGATCTTGCGTGAACAGATCGAGAATTTCGAAACGGAACACATAAACCATGCAGGTAATCGCAGTTGAGGCGATAAAGCCAACCACAAAGTAACGTTGCACGCGCTTGGTGATCTCGTCGATCCAACCCTTACCAATGTAATAGCCTGTTTGGATTTGGCTGCCTTGACCAATTGCCAGTGCAAATGCAAAAGAGAGACGAGCGATGTTTTGTGCGTAAGTAAACGCAGCCAGTGAAGATGTGCCCATCTGTACCACGAAGAAGGTAATGCTGATCTGAGCCATGTTATAAGAGAGCACTTCTCCTGCGTTCATCGAGCCGATCTTAATGATTTTTTGATAGATGGCTTTAGGCACAGATTTAAACTGCTTCACTGGTAGATCAATCCCTTTGCTTCTGACCACACCAATCAAGATCAACATCCCGATCACTTGGCTAATGACGGTCGCGGTCGCAACCCCTTGCACGCCGTATACTGGCAAACCAAAAGGTTGATATAAGGCGCAGTAGTTACCGAATACGTTGATAACGCCTGCAATCATGTTGATCACCATCGGTGACTTTGAATAGCCATGACTGCGCAAAATAGTGGTGAGAACCACACCTATGGTTACATTGAAGGTGAGAGCACCACTGATGAACAGGTATTCTTGCGCGTACTGTTCGACTTGAGGTTCGAGTTGATAAAGCGGGATAAAATATTCAGCAACAAGAACGGCAATCACACTCAGTAGCACACCGGCAATAATGGCCAGAATGATGCTCGCTACGCCCACGTGAGCGCTCTCTTGAGTGCGAGAGGCACCATTGTATTGCGCGATTAAAATACCCGTACCACTGCTGACCATGGTCGAGACAATGATCAGGAAAAAGGATATCTGAGAAATAACACCAACGGCAGACACGGCTTTGTCCGAGTATCCCGATAACATGAATACATCACTGGTGTTGAGTGCGGTTCTTAAAAGAACTTCGATAAAAATTGGCCAGGTGAGCGCAACGATTCCCATACGTTTATTTAGGGTGGAATCAGCATTAGGCATTTAGGTTTTCTCAAAAAAGGGGTAGGCGACACTATAGTTTAGCGATTATTTAGTAAACGACTATCAAATTAATGTCCGGAAGGCTAATAAGGATAAATAAAATTCGAATAAGTCTTCATAACCCAATATTTCAGTGAGAGTGATGAAATTTTTGAGTGGGATTTCATAGACATTTAGAGGAACAGAATGGAAGCAAGTGGTTGCTTGAAACGAACGGAAAGTGAGTTTGAAAAGTGGCAAAGCTAGCGACATCGAGCTAGCTCTACCGTTTTTAAAGTCTAGTTAATTCGTTGCCCTTGATCATCGAATAGGTGGCAATCTTTTGAGGAGAAACTCAGTTCAAGCGATTGGTATCGAGTCACCTCTTGGTCTCCTGGTAGGTGCACCTTAAAGCTATCCACGCCACAAGACTGGCCAAACATATAAGTGCTGTTCCCTAGTCGCTCGACCACCTCACTTTGAAATTCAATGGTGATATCGGAGCCGCTGTTAATCTCTAAATGTTCAGGTCGAATGCCCAGCGTGATGCTTTGTCCCTCTTTTAATCCATCACTTGGTAAGGGGAGGGTAATTTGGCTGACACCGTTAACAGCGAGTTGGGCGTACGTTTCTGAGGTGCTGTTAACAACACACGGTAAGAAATTCATTTTCGGTGAGCCAATAAAGCCAGCCACAAATTCATTTTGTGGAGAGTGGTATAGATCGAGTGGAGAACCGACTTGTTCAACACGACCATCTCTTAATACCACGATCTTGTCTGCAAGCGTCATGGCTTCGACTTGATCGTGCGTGACATAAATCATGGTATTTTGCAGATCTTGGTGCAATTTGGCGATTTGTAAGCGCATATCGACGCGAAGTTCAGCATCGAGGTTCGAGAGCGGTTCATCGAATAAGAATACGCGAGGGTTGCGAACTATTGCTCGGCCGATCGCTACACGTTGACGCTGCCCACCCGAGAGCTCCTTTGGTTTACGTTTCAATAAAGGTTCTAGTTGGAGCGTCTTTGCCGCACTGGTGACTTGCTTTTCAACGACTTCCTTCGCTACGCCATTCATTTTCAGGCCAAAGCCCATGTTTTCTTCCACGGTCATGTGTGGGTAGAGTGCGTAGGATTGAAATACCATCGCGACACCACGCTCAGCAGGATCGACATCGTTAACAAGATCGTCTCCAATATGAATCTCGCCTTCAGTGATTTCTTCTAAGCCAGCAACTAAGCGTAAGAGGGTTGATTTTCCGCAACCTGATGGTCCAACGAATACGACGAATTCGCCATTATTTATTTCTAGATCAACACCATGGATGGTCTGTATATCACCATATCGTTTGATGACCTTTTTTAAGCTGATATCAGCCATGCTCTCTCCTTGCTTCGTTGGACTACATCTCTTTGCCTTTAAAACATACGCTTTCATCAGAAATTTGTTAGGTGCCTCGCATGATTTATTGATCATTGTCATATAAATCCCGCGATCTATACTGATTTTTGTGAAAACGTTTACATAAATAAAACATAACTGTGCGTAATGTTATCAATAAGCCTAATATTTGAACGTAATCATTATAAATGCTGAGCTACTGATTGGGATTTATAAATTCAGATGGAAGTTAACCAAGTAGTAAACCAAGCTTTTAATACAAGGAGTTTTGGGAAATGGAGCAATCTGTGAAAACGATATACCCAGAAAATCGCACCCCATCAGCGAAGAAGAAAAGGCGCATCAGTTCCAAGGTCTCGCCTTGGCTGTTCTTGGCACCAGCCATCGCTATCTTCTCTCTCTATGTTATCTATCCCATATTGGACAGTATTTGGCTGAGCTTCTTTGAATGGGATGGATTAGGTGAAAAGGAGTGGGTGGGGCTTGAGAACTACCGTGAGCTTTTTGACTCAGATGCTTTTTATACTTCGTTAACGAATAACTTCCTTTGGTTGATCTTTTTTATGCTTGCGCCACCCTGTGGCTTGGCGATTGCCCTTTTCCTCAACCAACAAGTGAAAGGCATTCGTGTCGTAAAATCTCTGTTTTTCTTCCCATTCGTTATTTCTCAAGTGGTGGTAGGCCTCGTATTTGCTTGGTTCTATGACCCCTCTTTTGGCCTTTTCAATATTGCACTCGGGTCGCTTGGCTTCGAGCCAATTTCGATACTTGCTGATGAAGACTATGTGACCTATGGAATCATCGCTGCCGGCTTATGGCCTCAGATCTCTTATTGCATGATCTTATATTTAACGGGGCTGAATAACCTCGATCCTGAGCAGTTAGAAGCGGCTCGACTTGATGGTGCAAAGAAGTGGCGCATGTTGTGGTATGTGGTGCTTCCACAGTTAAGACCGGCGACTTTTATCGCCGTGGTTGTCACCGTGATTGGTGCTCTGCGTTCATTTGATTTAGTGGCGACCATGACGGCAGGCGGCCCTTGGGGCAGCTCGACAGTACTTGCGTACCAGATGTATGAAGAGTCTATTTTTAACTATCGAATGGGTTATGGTGCAGCGGTCTCTGTGGTGCTATTTCTGATTATGGATATCTATATCGCTTACTTCTTGTGGCGCATGTTAAGGAGTGAAAAATAATGTTTCCGCAACCAATTCAAAAAGCCGGTCGCTTTACTAATATCAGCTATCGAGTCGCGTTACCTATCTCGATCGTGATGTGGTTATTACCACTTATCGCCGTAATGATGACCTCGATTCGTTCGATGGAAGACATCAACAAAGGTAACTACTGGGGCTGGCCGAGTGAGATTCAGTTCATTGAAAACTACACTCAAGTATTTACCTCGACGTCGATGGGGCAGTACCTCATCAATAGTTTGATCATCACATTGCCAGCGGTTGCTGGTGCCGTGGCGTTATCTACGCTGGCTGGTTATGCCTTGGCTAAATACAACTTCAAAGCCAATGTGTGGATTTTTGCGATGTTTATCGCGGGTAACTTTGTTCCGTTCCAAATTTTGATGATTCCAGTCCGTGATTTAACGATTGGACTCGGTTTATACGACACTCACTGGGCATTGATTTTTTTCCATATCGCTTTCCAAGCCGGTTTTTGTACCTTGTTCATGCGTAACTTTATTGTCGGGATCCCTGATGCCCTGATCGAAGCAGCGCGTGTTGAAGGGGTGAGTGAATGGAAAATATTCTGGCATGTCGTACTCCCTCTGGTTCGCCCTGCTTTAGCGGCGTTAGCCGTATTGGTGTTTACCTTTATTTGGAACGATTTCTTCTGGGCTCTAGTTCTGGTTCAGAGTGATGACGTTCGTCCTGTAACTGCGGGTTTGAGCTCACTTCAAGGCCAATGGCTGGCGTCTTGGCAGTTTATGTCGGCGGGTGCAGTGGTCGCGGCTATCCCACCGGTAGTGCTGTTCTTTACCATGCAAAAGCACTTTATCGCAGGCCTGACATTGGGTGCGACTAAAGGGTAAATCACGAGATAAGAATCGATACACGAATCTAGCAATAGCGACGGCTTTAAATCGTTATTGCTATCGATATCCCAAATGGATGAATCATTAAAGAGAAACTAAAACACGAACAACCCTACGAGATAAAACAATAAGAATTGGACTTAGAGAGCTTAGCTCCATAACAAGGACCTCAATATGAAATACGTGAAACATATCGCTGCCAGTGCAGTGCTCGCTGCCTCCATGTCTGCAACATCGTTTGCAGGGACACTCGTTATCAACTCAGATGCTTCTGATCCTGCGCCAAAAGAGGCGTGGGGTGAGATCATTAACCGCTTTGAAAAAGAAAACCCAGATATTACGGTGAAGTACAACTTGTACGATCACGAGTCGTATAAAACAACGATTCGTAATTGGTTGGTCACTTCCCCGCCGGATGTGGTTTTTTGGTATGCGGGCAACCGAATGAAAGCCTTTGTTGACCGTGGCCTGTTTGAGGATGTCAGTGATATTTGGGCTGACAACAACATGAAGCAAGACTTTGCGGCTGCCGCGCCTGCGATGACAGTACAAGGCAAGCAGTTTGGTGTGCCGTACACGTATTATCAATGGGGTATCTACTACCGCAAAGACATCTTTGAGCAATATGGAATTGCGGAGCCGAAAACGTGGGAAGATTTGAAATCTGCGTCTGCAACACTTAAAGAAAATGGTGTAGCGCCGTTTGCGATTGGTACCAAGTACCTTTGGACTGCTGCTGGTTGGTTTGATTATATCAACATGCGTACTAACGGCTTGGATTTTCATATTCAGTTAATGGAAGGCAAAGTGCCTTACTCTGATGAGCGAGTGAAGAAAACCTTCGCTAATTGGGCGGAGTTAGTTGAACCTGGTTACTTCCTAGAAAACCACGCGTCTTATTCATGGCAAGAAGCTCAACCTTTCTTGTACAACGGTAAAGCGGCTATGTACCTGATGGGGAACTTCATCACGCCTAACTTCCCTGCTGAGTTAGATGGCAAGATGGATTTCTTCCAGTTCCCGGTGATCGACCCAAGTATTCCTATGTCTGAAGATGCGCCAATGGATACGCTGCACATACCTTCAAAAGCGAAAAACAAAGAAGATGCTCGTAAGTTCCTAGAGTTTGTTGCTCGCGCTGAAAACCAGCAGCTGATCAATGAGATGCTATTACAGATCCCAACCAACAACAAAGCTAAGGCGAAGTCTGACCCGTTCTTAGACAAAGGCGTCGCGATGTTGGCATCCAGTGATGGTACGGCTCAATTCTATGACCGAGACACCGACCCTGCGATGGCAAAAGAAGGCATGAAAGGTTTCCAAGAGTTTATGGTTCACCCTGAACGAATCGATAAAATATTGAAAAAACTCGATAAAGTGAGCAAGCGTACCTTTAAGTAACATTTCAATAGCCGCAGCTGTTCTGGCTGCGGCTTTTTTTCTTCTCTTAAGGGATTATTGCAAGAGCTGTTTAGTTGGCGTTCGTAATGTTTGAACGCAATGAGGCGCTGAGCATCACTTGCAATGGTTCACGTTAAACGGCTTTTGGTAAGGAACACGTCATGAGAACTTTCTCTCAAATCATCTCTGCCCGTGAGTGGGAAAATCAACACATCACCCATCATAATGTTGTTGAGGCTCATGCTCCTTTAAATAGTTACACCTCGTTGGTTGAGGCTATGACGAAGAACTCGTCGAGCACTATGTCTCTCAATGGGACTTGGAAGTTTCAGCTGTTCGATTCACCAGAGTTGGTTTGCGAAGAGGTAGTATCGGAACATTTTGATGATTCTTCATGGAAGTCGATTTCAGTGCCAAGCAACTGGCAGATGCAAGGCTTTGATAAACCGATCTATACCAATGTGAAATATCCTTTCGCTGATAACCCTCCCTTCGTCCCTAGCGATAATCCGACAGGGCTCTACCGAACGCGTTTTAACTGCACGGAACCGGAGTTATTATATACCCATAGGCTGACCTTCGACGGCGTGAATTCTGCATTTCATTTGTGGTGCAACGGCAAGTGGGTTGGCTATTCGCAAGACAGTCGATTACCGGCTGAATTTGACGTGTCTGAATACTTGCAAGCGGGCGAGAACACGCTGGTAGTGATGGTGCTGCGTTGGTCTGATGGTTCTTATCTTGAAGACCAAGACATGTGGTGGCTCAGCGGCATATTCCGTGATGTGACTTTATTGAGAAAGCCCAAGGTCGCAATCGAGGATGTTGGTATTGATACTCAGCTAGATGCTTGCTATCGCGATGCGGTTTTAAATATTTCTACGCAAATAACCAAGCACAGCAATGATGTAGAAAGCTGCTATAAGCTGAAAGCTGAACTTTATGATGCTCAAGGACAGTTGGTTTTCGAACCTCAAATCGTGGGTTTTGGTGAGCGTTATGTCGATGAAAAAGGGCCGTGGTCTGAAGTCGCAGAACACCGCATTTCAGTGGTGAACCCGAACAAGTGGAGTGCCGAGTCACCCTACTTATATCGCTGTGTGGTGTCATTGCTCGATGAACATGACGAGCTAATCGATTGTGAGGCTTACGATGTCGGCTTTCGAAGTGTTGAAATTACCGATAGTTTGCTAAAAGTTAACGGAAAACCGTTGCTGATTCGTGGCGTCAATCGTCATGAACATCACCCTGAATTGGGGCACACCATGACTCGAGAGGGGATGATTCAAGACATCAAACTGCTCAAACAAAATAACTTCAATGCCGTTAGAACCGCTCATTATCCGAATCATCCATTGTGGTATGAACTATGTGATGAGTATGGTCTGTATCTGGTTGATGAAGCGAATGTGGAAACTCATGGTCAATTTCCGATGTGCCGTTTATCCGATGATACGTCATGGTTGAATGCGTACATGAGACGAATGACAAGGCTGGTGGAGCGCGATAAAAACCACGCCAGCGTGATCATTTGGTCGCTGGGTAATGAATCGGGTATTGGTCGCAATCACCATGCGATGTATCAATGGGTGAAACAAACTGATCCAACACGTCCCGTTCAGTATGAAGGTGGCGGGGCAGATACAGCAGCGACAGACATTTTATGTCCTATGTATGCGCGGGTTGATTGGGATTTACCTGTGGTTGAGAGTCAACCTGAGGTGACACCTCGCGTGGGTATTCGTAAAGCTATCGCTCTACCAAACGAGCATCGTCCTCTTATTCTCTGTGAGTACGCCCATGCAATGGGGAACAGTCTCGGTAGCTTTGATAAATACTGGCAGGCGTTTAGAGACAACCCAAGATTACAGGGCGGATTTATCTGGGATTGGGTCGATCAAGGGATCACCAAAACCGATTCGAGCGGCAAACAATATTGGGGCTATGGTGGTGATTTCGGCGACGAGATTAATGATCGCCAGTTCTGCATTAATGGTTTGGTATTCCCAGACAGGACGGTGCACCCAACGCTACATGAAGTGAAAAAAGCACAGCAGTTTTATCAATTCAAGCTGGTTTCTGCATCACCACTGGTGATTGAGATTGCTAGTGAGTATTTATTTGATTCAGAGTCTGTCGAAACGCTTAATTGGAATATAACTCAAGATGGAATTGTTCAATGTCATGGCAGTATTGAACTGTTTGTTGAAGCTCAATCCAGTGTGCAGATTGAGCTTGATGGTGTAACTATTCCGAAGACGGCCAACGTACTTAATTACCTTAATCTCGAAGTGGTATTAAACACCAATACTGCATGGGCGGATAAAGGTCATGTGACGGCGATTGAACAGCTTAGCTTACCGACTCAACCGCAATTGATGTTGGATGCTAACCTTTCACAATACCCACCGAAAGTGACTGAAACCGATATGCTGCTGACGGTGATTGGTGATGCTTATCAAGTAGAGTTCGACAGATTGTCTGGGACATTAGAAAGCTGGAAAATCAAAGGGGTGGAACAACTTGCTAGTGGCCTTCGAGATAACTTTTATCGTGCACCATTAGACAACGATATCGGTGTCAGTGAAGCAAACCGTGTAGACCCCAATTCATGGATCGCACGCTGGCAGGCGATGAGGTTAGATAGGCTCACTCCAGAGTGCATCGAATTTTCATCCATCACTCAGAAAAATAGGGTGTCGGTGACTGCAAGAATTGCCCACACGGTGGAAGATCAGGTTCGTTTGTTGTCGACTTGGCAATACCAATTATTTGCCGATGGTGAGGTCAAATTAGATGTGGATGTTCAAGCGGCGAAAGGTTTGCCGTCTCTGCCACGAGTCGGATTTGAGTTTGCTTTGAAGCATGTGCCTGATGGGGTGGAATGGTTTGGTCGTGGGCCACACGAAAACTACCCAGATCGAAAGATGTCCGCACATATGGGGCTATATCAGCAAAGTATTGAACAAATGCATACCCCGTATATTTTCCCTTCTGATTGCGGCTTACGTTGTGATGTTCGTGAGGCAAAAGTGGGTGCATTCGAATTGCAAGGAGACTTCCATTTCTCAGTCAGTCGTTTTGGGTTACAGCAGCTACAGAAGGCAAAACATACTTGTGACTTAACCGAACAAGAACAGCTGTTTGTTTATGTCGATGGCTTCCATATGGGGGTTGGCGGTGATGACTCGTGGACGCCAAGTGTCCATGATGAATTCAAATTATTGAAAGAGCATTACCATTATCAGGTGCGCTTCCATTGTGGTGATAAAGGCTAACGTGCAGCGAATTGAGTAAAAGGATCATAGTAGGCCAAATGATCTAAATGCTTGTTTTTTTTAGCTCATTTGGCTTCAAGTATAAAAAAGGCACTCAGCGAGATACTGAGTGCCAAAGCTGGAAATTTATGAGGTTATCTTTTCATTGAATTCCAGAAGACAGGTATAGGTTTGATTTACTCTGCGTCAGTAAAGAAATCGTTGTATAACATGTATAGGTGGGCAGCACTCCAAGAGAAGTTTGGAGCACCTTGTTGTTCACCGTTTAGCGGGTTGTAGTTCTCACGGATAGGACCGTCTTGTACCAAGCCATCGGCGTGGTCGAAGAATGCGCCTGCCATTTCAATCGCATCGTCACGGTAGCCGTAGCTGTCCATACCTTTTAGGCCGAAGTAGAACTGGTCTACCCATACACGTCCACGCCAGTAAATATCTGGGCCAAATGCTGGGCTAGAAAGCGCTGCTGTGCCCAGTGGAACGTAGGTGTTGAACTCTGAGGTATCTTTCATCACAGAGACCACGGCATCAGCGTGAGCTTGTGTTGCTGCACCGTTGAACAGTGGTGACCAACCCTCAGGGCCTTTACCACGCTCGACAATCGGTTTGCCTGCGCAGCCATTGGCTAAAGGCTTGTCTTCAATACGAATGTCATAGAAGAAGTTAGTGCCTTCGTCGAACATACAGGTGTTGATGTAGTTCGATAGGTGCTCTGCTTTTTCACGGAACTCTTTCGCTTCTGCGTCTTTACCTAGAATGTCAGCCATTTCTGCTAGGTACTTGTTATCGCTGTACATGTAGCTTGCTTGGTCAACGGACTCTTGCAGCAATGAATAGCCAAGCAAAGTGCCGTCTTCAGCGCGGTTTTGAGCGAATTCAACATCCCAATCACTGCGCTTGCCACCGTTAGCAACGTACGCGTCTAGCTGGTCTTTATCGATGAAACCGAAGGCTGCTGCATCATCACGACCTGATTCCCAAGACGCAGCGGTTTGAGCTGGGCTCTCGATGTAATCGTAGTTGCCTTCTGCTACCACTTTATCCAGTGCTGCTTGTCCTACGACTGTTTCGTGCTTATCGCCACGAACCACGGTGAAGTACATTTCACCTTCAGGTGTGTTGTGTGCTTTGTCACGAGCAGCGCCATACTCTGGAACGCCATTGCCGTTGTTGTCACGGTTGCGTAGCCACCAATCATGGTATGCCACTAGTTTTGGATACATCTCTTGTAGCCAAGCTTCGTCGCTGGTGGTTTTGTAGACTTCCATTACTGCCCATGCTGCTAGGCTTGGTTTGGTATTACGTTCATTCCAGTTACCGCCATCGCCGCCACGTTCTGGACTTAGGTTGTAAGCGAGTAGATCGGGCACGTAACCTTCATCCCAAGGACGAACGGCATCGTCAGCCTGAATTTGGTAAGCGAACATCGCGCGGATGTTATCTTTCGCTACATCTGGGTTGAAGTGAGCCATTGCGTAGGCTTGCTTCCATGTGTCCCAAGGCCAAGTTTGGTTGCCCGAGAACCAACGTGCCGTCACGGATGGTGTCACAGAGTCAAACTCCATCGCACCTGCAGCGCCACGCCAGTTACCGTTTAGGGTTTCCATCGCTTTAACCGCAACACGCTCTTGCTCTGGTGTCGCGTTCGGGTTGGTTAAACCCATCTCAAGATAGCCTTCCCAACGTTCTGCTGATGCGGCTAAGAAGTCGGTAGGGGTTGCCATGATCTTTTTGATTTCAGGCTGTTCCGCTTGCGCTTCTTCTGCCGTTAGAACATGCGAGTATGTGGTGTAGATAGTCGTCGATGCTTCAATGTTTGCCGTTGAAGTAAACGCTAAACCATCAACCGTGGTTTTCGTTGGAATCGACTTGTGAACTTGGTATTCAGACTCACCAGAAGTCAGTAGATCCCATGTCGAACGAACCTTACCGAAGGTCACCTTTAGGCCATCGTCGGTTGCGACGATTTGACGGTCATACTCAGGGTAAGTTTCAGCGATTGTTTTGTCGGTTTGTGCCACGCCTTCTTTGGCGTGCGTCTTTTCTAGCAGTTCACCATCCCACACTAATTCAACCGGTGAGTCGGTAGTGATTTTTGTTTCTAGCAGAGAGGTACGGTTTGAAGCAAAACGCATCGTCATTTCTACGGTCACATCGTCAGATTTTAGCGTCTGAACCAATGCGCCCGGTAGGCTATAAGCTTCCATAGTGAAAGCCACTTTTTTGCCGTCTTTGAACACGCTTAGGCGGTCGAAGTTATCAGCCATGAAGTTGATGTATTCTTCGGTAAGCAGTGCTGTACCTGGGAATCCGCCCATGCCTTCTGCACTGTCTGGCAGCAGATGACCGTGCCATGCACCTAGGTCGAAGAATGGGTTAAAGCGTTGGTGGTCATCGAAGTCGTAGTCACGCATGTATTCAGGTGAGCCAGTACGGTCGATAACGTTCTTAAATTCGTTGGCTTGCAGTTGCTCTGTGTCAGAGCCTGAGCCTGAGCCTGAGCCTGAGCCAGAGATTGAGTTTGAAGCACAACCAGTAACGACAAGGGCTGCACCGATAGCGAGAGCTGCGAATGATTTATTCAGTTTCATGATCAATTCCTGTTATTACCAGTAGAAGTATTGCATTGCGAACACCTGAGCGTCGCCGATTTCAGTGTCGCTGCCTACGCCAAAGCGGCTATCGAAAGCAGTCGCAAACGCGCCGTTGCCGTATTCATACCAAACGCCAGCATTGATGTAAGAGGTGATTTCTTTGTCGCCATTGTCACCGTCAAAGTTTGCGTAGTTGTAGGCTGCAGATAGGTAAACGCCTTGTGCCGCTTCGTACCATGCACTGGTTTGAATACCAGACTCGCTACCGAAAGACTCTTGGTTGCCTTTATCTGTATCGTGCCAAACACGAGTGGCGAAGTTTTTGTACTCAGCACCCAATAGCAATAGTTCACCACCATCGTTGTTACGAACTTCACCACCACCCATTAGGGTTAAGTCGTCGGTCAGATCGTATTGAAGGTAACCATTGACCATGGCGTTCTTATCTTTCCATTGGTCTGCGAAGCTGTCGTATTTACCGAAGTGAACAAGAGCATCGTCTTCCGAGAAGTCAGACTCTGGCGCGAAAGAAACGCTGTAGCGAAGCTTGCCTTCTAGGTTTTGAATCTTCACACCAAGGTGCACGTCTCGCGTGTTTGAGATCGCGTAGCCGTATTCAACCGTAGGGTCACCCCACCATTGAACGTCATCTAATGAAGAGTCCATACGACCAATCATGAATTCTGTTTTGTTATCTGTGCGGTAGCCAGCGTAAAAGCGGTTGAAACCACCTTCAAAACCGCCCCAGCCGTGGCCCGTTGCCCAAGCATTGCCTTCGTCATCGGCTTGTACTGTCCAGCCCTCCATATAAGCAAGACCAAACCAATTACCGTGCTCGATAGCCAAGCCAGCTTCAATGTAAGTACCGTCTGCGTAGCGGCCTTTATCATCACCTTCGAGTGCCACGTGACCACCAAGGCCAAGCTCACCATAAAAGTTAAATAGGGTTTCAGTTTCTGTCTGAGGAGGCTGAGTATCACTGTGGTTTGCTGCGGACTCTTCCGCGTGGGCAGTGGTACTTAAGGCAGCAAGAATACAGCTTGTAATAAGAGTGTTTTTAGTAAAACTACTTTTCATTTTAATCACTTCTGTGTCGGGGTTATAAATGAAGGTTCGCAAGCAGTTCTGACTTCTAATATGGGGTGCTCTTCAAGGCGTATTGGTCAGGTTACTTACGATCGCAAAACCAATATTAATGATAATTTTGATGTTTAAAATTAATTAAGTTTAAAAGTGTGATCTATTTTTAGTAAATATTTACCTTGTTTTTATTTTGACTTTCAGTTGAATTTGCAGAGGTATGGCTAGGGTTGTAAGTATTCGGGAGGTGAATTGTTTGATGGGTGGTTAGATTGTTGGTTCGAATGTTTTGATTCTTGAATGGCTTTGATTTAATCGAGATGGTTAGTGGAAATGTACCGACAAATAAAAAGGCACTCACCAAATGTGAGTGCCTGAAGTTTAAGTCAGAGTGCCCGAAGTTTAAATCAGAGTGCAGGGTAAACTAAGCGTTCGCCGGTTCAGGTTTTGCTTCTAGTTTTTTCTCTTCTGGAGATAAGCTTTTTTCATATTTTCCGTACTTCCACCACGCGTAGCCAAGGAAGATAACAATCCCGCCCACGTTGTAGAAGATGATGGTCATGATGTCAGCACCTGTTGGGAAGGTTGACGCAAAGAAGCCAACAGTGAAAATGCCGATCAGAATCGAGACCACGGTAATGCCTGTCATACGTGAGCCCATTCTGAAATCACGAGGTAAGTGATCCAACTTCAAACGTAAATTAAGGTACGCGATCATGATGAATAGCGGTGGCAACATCGATGCTGCAGCTGTCATGTTGATAATGGTACTCATCAGATCTTGAACCGTATCGGACGCCAGTGTCGGAATGAACATCAGTGGAATCACAATCAAGAACTGAATCCAAGCCGCACGCTCTGGAACGCCTTGTTTGTTTAGAGCGACCGTTTTCTCACCGAAGATACCTTTAGGGATTTCAGAGAAGAAAATCTTAACCGGTGTTGCTGTCCACATCAGCAGAGAGCCCAGCATCGCCGTGAATGAAACCACACCAACGAAACGGTTCATCAAGATTTCAGACAGGCCAAAGTGTCTTGCTAGCCCTTCAAATACCTGAACTGAGCCGCCTGTGAATTTAAGCTCTTCACGCGAAACAAACACGTTTGCTAACACAGATCCTACCGAGTAAAGCGCACCGATGAAGATACCGGCAATGATGATGACTTTAACGAAAGACTTGTGACCGCCTTTGATGTCGTTAACGTAAACCGCGACCGATTCTGCACCGCCTGCCGCCATGAAGATCCAAGTGATTACGCCAAGGAATGCCCAGTTGAAGCTTGGTGTCATGGCTTCAATGGTGATTGGGTCAGCTGGCTCGATACCGCCTACCAAAGCACCGCCAGATAGCAAGATGTAAGACATCGTTAGCAGCAGCATCAGTGATGATGTTAGTGAGGTGATAGGGCCCAGTAATTTCGCACCGTTATTCGAGATATGAGTCGCGACCGCAAACAAAATAGTACTTAGAATTGCGGTGGTCATTGGCGTGAATATGTACTCAAAACCTAAGAACGCATACGACGCGTAAGCGATGATTCTAGGGAGCAGAGAGGTGAAGAAGAACAGGTTAACAAACCAGTAGGTGTAAGCTGAAATAAACGCCCAGCGGCCGCCTAGAGAGCTTTTAACCCAAGAGTAAACACCCGCTTCAGAGTCTTTATTCAGTGACACAAACTCTGCAACGATCAAACAAAATGGCACAAAGTAAAAGATGGTTGCTAGAAAGAACATCGGAGCTGAGGAAAGGCCGATCTCGATGTTGTTATTAATGATGTTATTGAAGCTGTATACCGCCGCGAAGGTCATAGACAGTAGGGCAAATTTGCCTATCGTACTGCGTTTATTTTCGGACATGATGTTCTCCGGTGAATCACGTTGATGATCGTTATAACTTGGTCCTAGAGAGGGAAGCTCTAGGCCGCACTTTTATTGTTATGTTGGTTTGGCAAACACCCGCTTTGTTTTGTCAGGGTTGGCTCATTGTTGTTTTTATAGATTTACGATCGGACTTCTTTGGGATTTTTTTCTTTGGTATTTCAGTAAACTTATTACCAAAACAAAGAGTTAAAGATTAAGAAGTTCATTGAAGAGATTGCTTGTTTCATGAGCGACGATTTATAAGGCGTGTAGGGGCTTTTTGTCGCTTTCTCTATATGAATCAGTTTGTCTCTTCAGCAAGAAGATTAAAGATTAAGCGGCGGGAAGTTAATCGAAATTGATCAAATATGTGACCTTGAGTAAATAGATTTAGTTAATGTTTTACCTTGGTTTTTATTTGAGTTTTATTACCTATTAATTGGTGTTTTTCGTGAACTGAAACCTTGACGGAACGCCGTTTTTATTTTTGGGTTTTTTATTTTAATTATCTGATTTAAAACAAAAAAAGCGCCAATTAAGGCGCTTTTAACTAGATGTATAGATTCTGGATTACGACTGCTTAGCCGTTTCTAGCTTTGCTTCTTTACCTGCTTGCTTCTTTTCAAAGCGAGAGATCCACCACCATGCGATACCAGAGAATACCGCTGTCATGAAGACGTTGATGAAGAAGGCTTGAACAAGGTCAACACCTGTCGGGAATGCCGATGCTGTCATGCTCACAATGAAGATACCAATCAGTACCGATACTACTGCCATACCTTGAACTCGAGTACCCATGCGGAAATCACGCGGTGTGTCGTCGTGTTTCAAGCGGAATACAAAGTAGGCCACCATGATGAAGATTGGCGGTAGCATTGCGGTACCTGCTGTTAGATTGATTGCTGTATTCATCATGTCTTGTACAGATTCAGAGCCGAAGCCGTTCACCACAAGCATCACGAATACAAACGCGAACTGCCACCAAGCTGCACGTACTGGCACGCCGTGTTCGTTAAGCTCTGTTGTCTTCTCGCCGTAAACACCTTTAGGGATTTCAGAGAAGTGAATTTTTACTGGAGCTGCTGTCCACATCATCATCGAACCGAACATAGCAACGAATAGGATAATACCGACGAAGCGACCCGTTAGAGATTGTGAAATGTCGAAGTAGTTCGCCATACCTGTGAAGATTTCAACCATGCCGCCAGCGTAGGTCAGTTCATCACGAGCAACGAATACGTTTACTAGAAGAGAGCCCACTGCGTACATTGCGCCGATTGCGATACCTGCACCAATGATAACCTTGATGAAAGACTTGTGACCGCCCTTAACATCGTTTAGGTAAGCGGCTGCGGTTTCTGCACCACCGGCTGCTTGGAAGATCCAACACATGATACCTAGCGTTGCCCAGTTGATGGTCGGTGTCATTGCTTCAAGCGTGATTGGTTCTACTGGCTCATGGTTGCCGCCCAGTGCCATTAGTGCACCGATAACGTAGATTGCAAACAGAGCGAATACACCGTAGGCCACGATCTCGGCAATCTTACCTAGCCAGCTCGCGCCTTTGGTTGAGATGTGAGTTGCTGCAGCAAACAGAGCAATCGAGATAGCCGATGTGACGACTGGCGAGAAGGCGTATTCATAGCCCAACATCGCGTAAGACGCATAGGCGATTACGTTTGGTAGCAGGGATACAAACCAGAAAAGGTTTACGAACCAGTATAGGAAGGAACCTAGGTAGGCTGCTTTTGAGCCTAGTGGTTTTTTTAGCCAGTCATACATGCCTGACTCAGAATTTTTATTTGCTGATACGAATTCAGCAATGATGAACACGAACGGAATGAAGTAAATAAGGGTCGCGAGCAAAAAGATAGGGGCTGAACTCAATCCCAATTCGATGTTGTTGTTTACAATGTTGCGAACGTTAAATACCGCTGCAAATGTCATGGAGAGTAGGGCAAATTTGCCTAACTTACCGCGTACAGATTCAGACATAGTGTCCTCCGAGGAATCACGTAATTATAGTCGTTATTTCTCAATGCTTCCTTGTAGGGAGGAAGCATTGAGGCTTTGTTCAGCATGTTGGAGCCTTGAACGGCAAGGCTCGATACATACTGTGAATAGATAGCGTTATTGTTTATTTATTGAGGAAGTAACCGTCTTCAATGGTCACTTTCAGTACCACTTTTCGAACTCGGTTATCACCGTGGAAACGGTAAGCCTGATTGTTGTCAAAGATCGCCACTTGGCCTTCAGCTAGCTCACGAGTTTCACCGTTCCCCATTAGGTGTTCGCGGTCGGTTTCATCGCTATAAGCTTGGATCTGCTCTAGCTCTGATTTCGCTGCGAATTCAACCGTTTCACGGCCTTCTAGGTAGTAGTGCACGTCGAAGTAACGACGATTACCGGTGAAGTTTTCTGTGTTACGAGCCACACCGTCTTCAATCATGTAAGCCAGTGAATCACCAATTGAATACATCACGCCATCTTTGATGTTTCCGATGTTTTCAATCGCTTCTACACAGCGTTGCCATTTACGACCATCGCGGTAGACGACTTTAAATTGTTCTAAGTTTTCTAAAACGATCATCGCTTATGCCTCGTTCAGTTGTGGTTGAGCTTTTGGTGCATTCACCGTAAAAAACTCATCGCCAAAGTTGTGATTGATTAGGTGCTGCGCATCGCAATCGCCTGCTTGGAATGGAATCAGAGTTAGACCGTAGCGGAACTCGTCCATGTAAACGCGGTAAGAATCGAGCACTTCGCTGCCCCAAGAGTTAGAGCCTAAGCCCATCACTTGGTGATCTAGGTTTAACGTGATGTAACCGCTTTTCTCTAGCTCAATGGTGTGTTGTGCTTGGTGCAGGTTTTGGTTGGTGTAGAACCATGCGCTGAAGTTGATTTCTTGCTGTGGTTTTACTGCAATACCATTACCCGCGCGGCTTGAAAGCGCAGCCCAACGAACGTGTTGGCGGTTGCCGTTGTTCTGTGGGAACGGGTAGTTCTCGAACATGTCTGCAACGGTTGATTGGTAAACATCAATCATGTTGGCTTGCTTGCTGTCTTGGTAGTTCTCTTCAGGGCCGCGTCCGTAATATTGGACTTGGTCGAAGTCGCCGTTGATGCCCATATCAAAACCAATCACAGGAATTACATGAGGGTACTCACCGTAACGTTCGCCGCTTAGCTCAACGTTCAATTGGCCTTCAGCATTAACTTGGTAGCGATATTCACAACGCATGCCGAAATCGAATACTGGTGGAGCAATGATGCTGGTGGTGGTGATCTCGACCTTGCCATTTACCTGTTCAACGTTAACGCATTCAAGGTCAATGCTACGGAAGTGCTCCTGCATAATTTGCAAGTGTGCAGGCTCCCAGTAACCATCGTGCTCTTGTTTATGGTTATCGATCATTGGCTTGAAGAAGTTGATTCGTGGTTCTGACTTAATCATCTCTTCGCCATTGACCAACCATGACGTCAGCTTGCCGTTCACTTTCGAGAAGTTCAGTGCGAAGTTGTGGCCTTTGATTAGGTAAGCTAAACGAGACTCTTCCACATTCAGTGCTGTCGCATTGTTGTTAGTGAAGGCTTCTAGCTGTGCTGTGTTCTCTTTCACTTGGAATTGATACACCGCGATGTCGTGGTTCGCTTCGCTGTAAGGCGTACGAGAATCCTTGCGCACGGTAAAGTTCACAAACACTTCGCGCTCATCAAGTTGTGGCAAGTTAAGTGTCAGTTCACGGCTCGAGTTTTCTGCCAGTTCTTCAATCTTGATGTGTTGCACAGCAATGGTTTCACCTTCAGCACGGATTTCCGCAGTGATGGTGTAGTCATCGATGTTTGAGAACCAAAGTTTGTTGTCTACTGTGAAGGTGCCGTCTTCAGCATTGAAGTCACGGATCTTCACTGGTGCGATAACCTGCTTGTACTCTTTTAAGCCTGGCCCCGGTGTTTGGTCTGGGTAGATCAAACCGTCCATGCAGAAGTTGTAGTTGTTCGGGTAGTCACCGTAGTCACCGCCGTACTTATAGAACTCAGTACCCGCTTCATCACGCGCTAGAATGCCGTGGTCACACCATTCCCAAACGTAGTGACCTTGAATTGCATCGTGCTTGTAGAACACGTTTTGGTATTCGGTTAAGCCACCTGGGCCATTACCCATTGCGTGTGCGTATTCACAGATAATGCGTGGTTTTTCGTGTGGGAATTCACCGAAGGCATTCATCAGTTGAGCACGTGAGTACATGGTTGAAATGATGTCGACCACTTCAGCATCGCGGTCTTCTTCATAGTGAACCAAGCGGGTGTCATCAATCGCTTTTGCCGCATCGTACATAGAGCGGATATTGCAGCCGTAGCCTGATTCGTTACCTAAAGACCACATGATGATAGAAGGGTGGTTCTTTTGAGCGTGGATATGACGTTCGATACGTTCAACAAACACCGCTTCCCATGCTGCATCGTTAGTGATGCGGCTTAGGTCGCCAACGTTAGCAAAGCCGTGAGTTTCGACATCGGTTTCACCCATCACGAACAGGCCGTAGATGTCACACAGTTCGTAGAAACGTGGGTCATTCGGGTAGTGCGCAGTACGTACTGAGTTGATGTTGTGTTGCTTCATCAACACCAAGTCTTTCTCAACGCGATCCATGCCCACAGCACGACCTTTCAGGTGGTCGTTGTCGTGACGGTTTACACCATGCAGCATCACGTATTTGTTGTTGATGTAGAACAGACCATCGCGAACTTTAATGTCTCGGAAACCAACGCGCTGTGGAATCACTTCTAGCACTTCGCCGTCTGTGTCTTTTAGCGTCAGCAACAGTTGGTAAAGGTATGGGTTTTCAGCATTCCATTGAACAGGGTTCACGACATCGATAGAGAATTGAGTGTTCGCATTGCCGCCAGTCTGTTGGTTAGGAACAGTTAAGTTATCTACTGAGCCTTGGGAGATAACTTGGCTGCCATCAAGCAATGCGTACTCAAGAGTTGCGTTAGTCGCTGCTGCTAGGTTTTCTAGAGCAACGTTGCACGAAAGGGTCGCGCTTTGGTAAGCGTCGTCAAAATCAGTACGAACCATTAGGTCTTGAACGTGAAGTTGTTCTTTACCAACAAGGTAAACATCACGGAAGATGCCGCCTGTCCACCACATGTCTTGGTCTTCAATGTAGGTGGAGTCTGCCCACTGCATCACGCGAATAGAAAGTAGGTTGTTGCCCGCTTTTACGTGGCTAGAGATATCGAATTCAGCGGTTAGGCGGCTGCCCTTGCTGAAACCAACGTACTCACCATTTACGTAAACTTCGAAGTAAGTTTCAACGCCATCAAATTTGATGATGGTTTGTTTTTCGTCCCAGCTTTCGCCAAGGAAGAAAGAGCGTTGGTATGCGCCGGTTGGGTTGTCTGATGGTACGAAAGGCACGTCAATTGGGAATGGGAAACCTTCATCTGTGTATTGAAGATCGCCGTGGCCTTCCATTTGCCACATGTTTGGAACCGTGATGTTGCCCCAGTCGCTCATTTCCTGAGAATAAAACTCTTCAGGAACCAATAGCGGATTGGTGAAGTAGCTGAAATTCCATTGGCCACTCAATAGTTGGAAGTGGCTGCTCAGTTCACGCTGAAACGTTTTTGCATTTTTTTCTGATGCGTATGAGAAGAAGTATGCACGCGGTGCCATACGGTTCTCATGTAAGTTCAGGAAGTTTTCCCAGTTGTTCACGTTGCCTCTCTCTCGGTCTAAATGCAGTTTGCTGACCGACGTTCTTATGCGTAATTGGGTCGTAGTGAATACGAGTATTTTTGGACTGAGGTAATTATTAGTAAAAGTTTTACTAAATGAAATTAGTGAAAACGTTTTACTTTAACTTCATCACGTTTTTTATGGTCTTTTTACGGTGCTGTGTGATCCACTTAAAAGAATGCTATTGGCTGTTTTATGCAGCAGGTTAAAGAGGGGGACATGTGTCGATTGATGTATGTGACGGGCACAAAAAAGGCCACCTTCAACAAAGGTAGCCTTAATTTATCTATTTGATATATTTAATTATTTTGTTGTATCGCGTAGCTTGAGTTTGCTTGGTACATAGACGCGTAATGGGATGGTTCGGCCGTCGCGTACTTTCTCAATCAGCAGGTTAACGCCTTGAATTCCCATCAGTTCAGAGTGAATACGAACAGTCGATAAAGATGGGAAGGTAAATTTAGCTGTTGGGATGTCGTTTACACTGATCAGCGCAATATCTTCAGGAATGTTTAATCCGTGCTCATGAACTGCTCGTAAAACGCCAATTGCGATGGAATCTGACGCAATAAACATGGCTTTAGGGTAGTCACCCGTCGCGAGCATCTGTTTTGCAAGCTTGTAACCTGATGAGCTAGAGAAGTCACCACGGTAGATGTCTTGTTCACTGACAACGTTCTTGAGGCCACCATATTCAGCAAAAGCGACTTCACGAATATCAGGGGTGTTGACGTCGTCTTGGCCACCAATAAAGCCGATACGCTCATAGCCTTGGTTGATAAAGAAGTTGGTGATCTCTTTGCTGATCAAAGCCAGGTCGATATCGACAGAGTCATATGGTTCTGAGTGATCGGTAAAATCGACATAACAGATATTATCGCTCAGCTTTTTAGCTTGCTCTATAACCTCTGGTGTCATTCTTCCCACCAACAAAACACCTGTGATCGGTGCTGAATTGATCTGTATTTTACTTTCATAACAGTTGGTTAGCTTAACTTCCATCTTTTCACATTGGGTTTCAATCCCGTGGCGAATCGATAGATAGTAAGGGTCGTTAACCTCAGCTTCTTGCTTGTAGTTATACAGTGCTAGAAAGTGATGGTTTTGTTTTTTACTGCTAACGGTTTTTCGTGAGCTGCTGGTTTTGTATTCCAACTTCTCTGCAATTTCAAAGATACGCCTTTTGGTCTCTTCCTTGACGCTTAATGTTGGATCTTCATTGAGAACCCTTGAAACTGTAGCCAATGATACATTCGCTTCAGTCGCGATATCTTTTAACGTTGCCATACTCACTTCCTGTTATTGGAACATTGCGCTGCTTTGAAATTGGTATTTAGTAAAAAAGCAATGCACCTCTTTATTCTACTGACCTATTGTAATCAAACTGGACGTCATTGCATTAACTTTTAGTAAAATAAATGTCCAACTCATCTGTGATGTCTCAAATCTAACTATCTATAATTATCTTATTAAAATTCAATGAATTAGAGGTTAATAGCTATACATTTCCTCTATGTCATGAACAGTACCAATGATGAAAGTTAGTGTAAACGTTTACACTTCGTGGTTTTGATCACAGAATTATAGTCAAAATGGCTGCTACTATTTCTGACATACGGTGCTACTGAGCTGAATGTCAGTTCGAGTTAGCCCACGAATGACGACAAAGAGAGGTTGATTGTGAAAGTACTGGTTACGGGCGGCATGGGTTACATCGGAAGTCATACATGCATTCAAATGATACAGGCAGGTATGGAGCCGATCATTGTTGATAACCTTTGCAACAGCAAAGAGCTAGTGCTGGAACGAATCGAGTCGTTAACTGGCAAGCGACCAACGTTTTATCTTGGCGACATTCGTGACCAATCTTTTCTAGATAGCGTGTTTTCAGAAAATGATATCCAAGCCGTGATTCACTTTGCTGGCCTGAAAGCGGTAGGGGAGTCGGTGGCTAAGCCTTTGGAGTACTACGATAACAACGTCAATGGTTCATTGGTGTTAGCTCGCAGTATGAAAAAAGCGGGCGTGAAAAGCATCGTATTTAGTTCTTCGGCTACCGTTTACGGCGACCCGGAAGTAGTGCCGATTACTGAAACTTCACCAACTGGCGCGACAACCAACCCTTATGGTCGCAGCAAATATATGGTGGAAGAGTGCTTGAGCGATCTGTTCAACGCGGAGAACGATTGGAGCGTCACTTTACTGCGTTACTTCAATCCAGTCGGTGCACATCCATCGGGCACTATGGGTGAAGACCCACAAGGTATCCCAAATAATTTAATGCCGTTTATTGCTCAAGTAGCCGTAGGGCGCCGTGAAAAACTGGCTGTTTTTGGAAACGATTACCCAACAGTCGATGGCACAGGCGTTCGTGACTATATTCATGTAATGGATTTAGCGGACGGTCACGTCGCAGCACTAAAAGTGGTTGGTGAGAAAGCGGGCTTACACATTTACAACCTAGGTACGGGCAAAGGCTCAAGTGTACTCGAGATGGTTGAAGCCTTCGCACAAGCATCGGGCAAACCGGTTCCTTATGAACTTTGCCCACGCCGCGCAGGTGACATTGCCGAATGTTGGGCAAGTACTGAAAAAGCAGAGCGCGAGCTTGGCTGGAAGGCGACGCGTAGCGTGATGGAGATGACGGCGGATACATGGAATTGGCAGTCGAATAACCCACAAGGTTACTAAAGAACTTTTAAGCTATTGAAAAAATAGAGATTCCAGATATCTCGTGCCTTTATTCTGGAATGACGGATGAGCATAAGGCTATGAAGTGGTGGCCTTTGCACAAATAGCACAACGAGATTACACGTCATTCCCTACAGCGAGGCACGAGCGTGATAGGGAATCTCCTTGTAGAAGAATTATTCATCTTGGTGAATTGACCAAGACACAAAATTTGAGAGCAATCTAAACATGTCAAAAGTTGAATTTAACCCAGTAGACCACCCGCATCGTCGTTATAACCCATTAACGGGTCAGTGGATCTTAGTATCACCGCACCGAGCAAAACGTCCTTGGAGTGGCCAAGATGAAAAACCATCGACTGCGCAGCTTCCTGCGTATGAGAAAGAGTGTTTCTTGTGTCCAACTAACACACGTATCTCGGGTGACGAAAACCCAGATTACGACGGTACTTACGTATTCAGTAACGATTTCGCGGCGTTGATGCCTGATTCACCTGACGCTCCAGAGTCTGAAAACCCTCTATTCAAGACTCAAGGTGTTCGCGGGTTGAGCCGCGTGATCTGTTTTTCTCCGGACCACAGCAAAACGCTGCCAGAGTTACCAGTAAACAAGATTCGCGGTGTTATCGACACATGGAATGAACAGATTGAAGAGCTAGGTAAAGACTACCTATGGGTTCAAGCGTTTGAAAACAAAGGCGAGACCATGGGCTGTTCTCAGCCACACCCACACGGTCAAATCTGGGCAAACAGCTTTTTACCCAACGAGATTGAACGCAAAGAAAAACTGCTAAAAGAGTACTTTGAACAGCAGGGCACAAACCTATTAGTGGATTACGTTGAAGCTGAAATGAAAGACGGCTCTCGCACTGTGGTTGAAACTGAACATTGGATTGCTGTGGTTCCTTACTGGGCAGCGTGGCCATTTGAAACCATGTTGCTACCAAAAACACACATCCGCCGTATGAGCGAACTGACTGACGAACAACGTGATGATCTAGCGCTTGCGATTAAGAAGCTGACCAGTCGTTACGACAACTTGTTCCAATGCTCATTCCCGTACTCAATGGGTTGGCACTATGCGCCGTTCTTTGAAGAAGGCACGGACATCGATCACTGGCAACTGCATGCGTTGTTCTACCCGCCATTGCTACGTAGTGCTTCGGTTCGCAAGTTCATGGTCGGCTACGAAATGTTGGCTGAGTCTCAGCGTGATTTAACCGCAGAACAAGCAGCGCAGCGTCTGCGTGATTTGAGTGACGTTCACTATAAAGAGCAGTAATACGTTGCTTCGTAGATAACAAGCGAGATTCCTGATATCTCGTCCCTCGATTCTGGAATGACGGCAGATGAAAAGCCCATAAGTTTAAGAGCTTAGAAGCTTAAAAGTTTAGTCGCTGATGTTGTCATTCCCTACCGTGAGAGACGAACGATATAGGGAATCTAAAAGAATTAAAGTGGTGCCGTGAAGGGCCATAACCAATTGAACAAAGAGTTTAACCAGAGAGTTTACTTATGTCTGACCTAATCCAAAACGTGAAAGCATCTTTTGAGCAAGTCCTTGGTTACCAAGCGACCCATATTATCCAAGCGCCAGGTCGTGTGAACCTGATCGGCGAGCACACCGACTACAACGATGGTTTTGTTCTACCGTGTGCCATTAACTATCAAACGGTAGTCGCAGCGGCTAAACGTGACGACAACATTGTACGCGTAGTATCAGTGGACTACGGTAATGCAGTCGATGAGTTCGATTTAACTCAAGAGATCACATTCCAACAAGACAAGATGTGGGCTAACTACATTCGTGGTGTGGTGAAGTGCTTAAAAGGTCGCGGCTTTGAATTTACAGGTGCAGACATCTCTGTAACGGGTAACGTGCCTCAAGGTGCAGGTTTAAGTTCTTCTGCGGCACTGGAAGTGGTGATTGGTCAAACATTCAAGGTGCTTTATAACCTAGAGATCAGCCAAGCCGAAGTGGCGCTAAATGGTCAGCAGGCCGAAAACGAATTTGTGGGCTGTAACTGCGGCATCATGGACCAAATGATCTCTGCAGAAGGTCGTGCAAACCACGCGATGCTTTTGGATTGTCGTAGCTTAGAAACTCAAGCGGTTTCAATGCCAGAAGATATGGCTGTGGTTATCATCAACTCAAACAAGAAACGCGGCTTAGTCGACAGCGAATACAACACACGTCGTGAACAGTGTGAAGAAGCGGCGCGCATCTTTGGTGTTCCGGCACTTCGTGATGTGACCATTGAGCAGTTCAAAGCGAAAGAGTCTGAGTTAGATGAAATGGTCGCGAAACGTGCTCGTCACGTGATTACTGAAAATGACCGTACTGTTGAAGCGGCTCAAGCTCTGCGCACTCATGATATGAAACGCATGGGTGAGTTGATGGCTGAATCGCATGCATCAATGCGTGATGATTTTGAAATCACGGTGAAAGAAATCGATACGCTGGTTGATATGGTCAAAGAAGTGATCGGTGAGCAAGGTGGCGTGCGTATGACTGGCGGTGGTTTCGGTGGTTGTATTGTGGCATTGGTTCCACCTGCATTGGTTGATGAAATCAAAACAACCGTTGAACAGAAATATCAAGCGGCGACGGGGCTAAAAGAATCTATTTATGTGTGCCAAGCGAAAGACGGAGCAGGCTTAGTTGAAGTAATCTAACGGCTTCGAGACTTAATATAGAGCTTACCAAGTAAAAAGATCATGGTAGGCCAAATGCTAAAGCCTTTATTTCAGGTAGAGGCTTTTTACTGGCACTAGAAGGAATTTAGAATGACACAAGAGCAAAACCTGCATCAATCCATGGCGCAGACTCCAGCCTATGATGGCCAACCCGCTCAGTTAGTGACGCTATCAAATACGCATGGCATTCAAGTGACATTCATGGATATTGGTGCAACATGGTTGAGCTGTATCCTGCCAGTAAAGGGAAACAAAAGAGAAGTTTTGTTGGGTGTTAACTCAATGGAGAACTTCGATAAACAAGCCAGCTATATGGGCACAACCGTTGGCCGTTATGCTAACCGCATTGCTAATGGTCGTTTCAAAATTGATGGTCAGAATTACAAGCTGGAAACCAACCAAGCGGGCAATACCTTACATGGTGGCCCGAACGGATTTGATAAACGCCGTTGGAATATTGCCGAGCAAAGCGAAACGTCAGTGGTGTATACTCTCGAGTCTGCTGATGGCGACCAAGGATTCCCGGGGAATTTGAATGTGTCGGTGCGTTATGACATCACCGAAGGCAATCGAATTTCCATTAATTACTCTGCAACCACAGACAAGCCGACTTTGGTTAACCTAACGAATCATGCTTACTTCAATCTACTTGGCGCAGAAGCTGGACACGATTGTTTGTCACACATTGTCAGCATCAACGCCAATCAATTCTTGCCGACCAACTCGGTGGGAATTCCATTAGGTAACCTTAAATCGGTGAAATCGACCAGCTTCGATTTCAATCAGCCTATGATGATCTCAGAGCGTTTGTTGGGCGATGAACAGCAGAAAGCAGCAAAGGGTTACGACCATTCTTTCTTATTGGCTGATGGCTGCAAACGCACTCAATGTGCCGCGACCGTAACCTCACCAGATGCGCTCGTCACACTAAAAGTATTTTCAACCAAACCTGCAATGCAGCTATACACCGGAAACTGGCTTGGTGGTACACCAAACCGAAGTGGTGGCAGCTATGAAGACTACGCTGGTTTGGCACTAGAAACCCAGTTCTTACCTGACTCTCCTAACCACCCAGAGTGGAAGCAGGATAGTTGTATTCTCAAGCCTGAACAAGAATATAACTACAGTACCTGTTACCAGTTTGAATTTTCGGGGGATTCTTCAAACTAGTACGCTCTAGCTCAAAGCGGTTACGCCAATATCTTTTGCTTGTGAATAGGACGATGTGAATTATTGCGTTGTTCTTGGGGGATGAGCAAAAGTGGCGCTCAACAAGAGTGCGGTTTATTAAGTGCGATTGTTGAGTATCTGAGTAAGGTAGGAAAGCCCTAACAGAAGCGATTCTGTTAGGGCTTTTTTTTGATTATTGCTTGATGAGTCGACCAGAACTTAGACTTTCTCTACCGAATTACGGCGTACCAGAGTTGGAGAGAACATCATTGGTTCAGTAGAGGTGTTTTCACCTTTGGCTAAGTGCAGCGCGAGTCGTGTCGCTTTCTCTGCCATCATCTGAATCGGGTAGCGGATAGTGGTGAGCTTTGGATGAACATAGCGGGCAATCAAGCCATCATCGAAGCCGATGATCGACATTTTGTCTGGCGCTTGAATACCGTTTTCATCAAGGACAGACAAAGCACCTGCTGCCATGTAATCGTTGTACGCCACAATGCCTGTGATTGGCAGTGATTTAGTCAGAAGGTTAGTCATGGCGTATTCGCCACCGTCACTGGTGGGCGCTGAGTATTCAATATAGCTGTCAGAGAGCGCTATTTTGTAATCTGAGAGTGCCGCTAAGTAACCTTGGATACGCTCATCGGCATCTTCAATGCTATGCGATGAGGCGATACAGGCAATGTTTTTATGGCCATGGCGGATCAGATATTCCGTCGCAAGATACGCACCTTTTTTGTTGTCTAAGAAAATACAGTGGTTGGCAATCTCAGCAATATAACGGTTGATCAGTACTAAGCCTTTGACCTCTTTTGCATAGGCAATCAGTTCTTCGTCGGTGAGGCCTTTAGAGTGGATCACCAGGGCGTCACAACGGCTGTTAACCAGCAATTCAATCGCTTGTCTCTCTTCTTCACGATCGTGCGAGCCATTACCGACAAGGATATGTTTTCCGTTCTCACGAGCGACATTGTCGACAGCCTTAACCAGCGTGCCAAAAAAGGGATCGGAGATGTCACCGACCAATACACCAACAGTGTTCGTGCTTTGGCTTACCAGCGCTCGAGCATTGGCATTCGGTCGATAGCCAAGTTTAGACATCGCTTTAGTTACAGACTCTACCGAGCTCGCACTCGCCTTGGGAGACTTGTTGATCACTCGAGATACGGTTGCAACAGAAACACCAGCTTCCTTTGCTACATCTTTAATTGTTGCCATTTTTAACCTCTATACATTGCTTCATCTATTTAACACCGACAATGATAGTAAGGCAACGAAACTCTCATTTTACTTCCAGTAATGAGATCTTTACCGCTTGTAATTATTAGGCTTAATGCTAGTGTAAACATTTACATTTTACTTAATTTTAGTAAATGATTTAATGAGTGAAAATAAACCAATATAGGAAGTGAGAAATGGATACTGTCTCTTATGGTGACTTTGCTAAGTTAGAAATGCGTGTGGGTAAGATCATTGAGGTTGTGCGTCATGAAAACGCCGACAAGCTTTACATAGTGCAAGTGGATGTTGGTGACAAGACACTGCAAACGGTGACCAGCCTAGTCCCTTACTACACAGAAGAAGAGTTGATGGGTAAGCAGGTTGTTGTTTTGTGCAATCTAGCGAAGGCGAAGATGAGAGGCCACACTTCTGAGTGCATGTTGCTTTGTGCAGAAACGGAAGATGAATCTGAAAGTGTATTGCTAACACCTGAACGTGCGATGCCAGCAGGTATTCGTGTCGTTTAAGCTCACTTTAGGTTGGTGAGTCAATGTGTTCACCAACCTAAATCAACTAGCTGCGTACAGTTAGTATCAAGCCATCAATCACACTGTGATGGTGATCGGAAACCCCAGCAAGGTTGCCGTATTTAGGCTGGTGGCGATCATTTTCTAATGGGTGATGCCAACCTTGTGTGTGTTTAACGAAGTGCGCCGCAAAGCTTTCAGACACCTCTAAACATCCTGCCAATACCGTATCGACATAGGTTTGGACGATAGGGCTGTTTTCGCAAGGTGCTTCAATCTCGTCTTTGATGTAAACCCAGATAGATTGATCCTGTTTGAACTCATCTTGGCTTTCTATCTGAGAGGCCTTTAACTCGATTCGGTGATAACCACGCTCACGGCGATCAAACTCAGCCAGTGCAATATCATCCACCTCAAGCAACACACCATTCACTTGTCCCTCGCCGAGATTGACGATCAAAGGTGATAACACATAGCTGTCATCGATCTTGCTCCAATGGCGAATTAAGCCATGAACAATCGCAGGGATCGCTTGCCCTGTCTGACCGGTAAGCTGACGTGAAGATGAGTTGATTAAACTGCCATAACCAAAAATATACATCGCATTCCTTGTCTGAGTTGTTCCATTTAAGTCTAGTCTTACTATATGTGGCGAGATACCAAAAGTCAGTAAGTTTCTATTTATACATGTATGTGTCTTTATGACTCTTTTGGTTGTGTTTTTTTGACTTATTTATTGGCTATTGAATCTCGTGAGTCGCTGTTTTTACTGGTTTTATCTAATTGGCGCGTTTCATGCAACGTGATCTGCATATTGCATCGGATTTGATGCACACAAAATTTGGTTTAGGTAATACCTTGGCCGCTTATCTGAGAATTAGGAGCGAGTTTGTTAAATATCACAGATAAAAGTGTAGAAGACGCGATTCCAGCCTACCTGCGTTTAGGCTTTCGACCTTTCTTCTTTTTAGGCAGTCTCTATGCAGTGATCGCGATTGTCGCTTGGGTCATCATGTTCCAAAACGGTCAGCCTGAGATTTTAAAAGTTCCCGCACTGTGGTGGCACGTGCATGAGATGCTGTTTGGTTTCTCAATGGCGATAGTGGTTGGTTTTGTGTTAACGGCAGTACAAACGTGGACGGGTGTCAATGGCACCAAGCATTATCGATTAGCTGCGCTAGTCGGTTTGTGGCTCGCACCTCGTATTCTGTTTTGGACCCCCGCGCCGTTATGGCTGATTTCGTCGGTTGAGGCGCTGTTCTTAATCTTCGCCGCCTACGAAATTGGTTTCCGAGTCGTGAAGTCGAAAGGCTGGAAGAATCTATTCTTTGTGCCGCTGTTTATATTGGCTATCGTGGCGAACTTTGCTAGTTACGCGACCATTAAGGGGATGCCTCCATTCCCATCGTCTGCAGTTTGGCAGGCTATGTTGTGGTGGTTTACCTTGCTGTTATCAGTGATGGGTGGGCGAGTTATCCCATTCTTCACGGCGCGTCGTTTTGATTTTGAAAAAGCTCAGCCCTTGGTTTGGTTGGAATGGCTAGCCAACCTACCTTTGGTTGGCTTATTTGTATTGAGCTTCTTCCCATTGACCTTTGCTCAAGTCGGCAATGAGTTGATGGTATTTGCAGGTGTGACTCAGTTGGTGCGCTTTATCCGCTGGAAACCTTGGACAACGCTGTCTGAACCTTTGGTGTGGTCACTGCATAGGGCTTATCTATGTATCCCTCTCAGCCTACTGCTACGCGGCTTATTAGACAACCCGTTCGCGAGCCACAACATGCTGCACTTGTTTGCGATTGGTGGCTTGAGTGGGTTAATTCTGGCGATGATTACGCGCGTGACAATGGGACATACTGGCCGTGCTATCTATAAAGGGCCAAGTATGGCTTTGGCGTTCTCGGCTATATTTATCGCGGCACTCGTTCGTAGTTTAGGTGTGACATTCTTCCCGGCGTATTTATTTGAGATGGTCAATATCAGCGCGGGTTTATGGACGTTAGCGTTCGGTCTATTTATCTGGAAATTTGGGATAATGCTGTTAACGCCAAGAGTGGATGGTCACCCGGGCTAAGCCAATTAGTTATCTATTGATATAGATAGGGAAGCTCAGAGCTTCCCTTTTTGATCTTGATAACTCATTAAGTACTCGCAGCAAGGTATTGGCGTACCTGTGTGATGAGATCTTCCTTGGCGTGAGGCGAGATAAAACTGGCTTCGATGGCATTAATACTGAACTGCGCCAATTCGTTTTTGGTCACTGGGTGAGCATTGGCGACGGCGAGGAAGTTATCATTCATATAGCCGCCGAAGTAAGCCGGATCATCGGAATTGATGGTGACGCACAGCCCTTTTCTCAGCAACTCGACGATGTTGTGCTCTTGCATGGTCTCAAACACCTTGAGCTTGGTATTCGACAGCGGGCAGACGGTCAGTGGTGTACGTTTTGCTATTAGCTGTTCCATCAACTCTTCATCTTCTACACAGCGAACGCCATGATCAATTCGGGTAATGCCTAGCAAGCTCAGTGCGTCGCTAATATTTTGTGCAGGGCCTTCTTCTCCGGCGTGCGCGACAGTCAGAAAGCCTTGGTTGATCGCTTCTTGGAATACATGTTTAAACTTCTCTGGTGGATTGCCCTGTTCTGATGAATCTAACCCAACGGCAATGATCTTATCTTTATAAGGAAGGGCTTGTTTGAGTGTTTCAAAAGCGCTGTCTTCATCGAGATGACGCAGAAAGCACATGATCAGTTGGCTGCTGATACCAAGCTCTTGCTCCACTTGATTCAAAGCTCGAGTAATCCCGCCAACGATGACTTCAAAGTCAATGCCGCGTTCAGTGTGAGTCTGAGGGTCGAAGAAGATCTCAGTATGAACCACATTATCTTGCTGACACTTCAACAGATAAGCCCACGTCAGGTCGTAGAAATCTTGTTCATGAATCAGTACGTTTGCACCTTGGTAATAGATATCGAGAAAGGATTGAAGATTGTGGAACTGGTACGCGTCTCGAACTTGGTCTGGGGTCTCAAAGGGAATCGACAGGTTATTACGCTTGGCGAGTTGGAACATCAGCTCTGGCTCTAATGTGCCTTCTATATGTAAGTGCAGCTCAACTTTGGGTAAATTTTTGATGAAGCTATCCATAGCAACTCCTTAGCTATTTTAATTATGAGCGGAGTAGGTGAGACAGTAGAGTCTATAAACCTGAGCAAGCAGGTATCTCTTTCATTTATCTCTGTTTGAGCATAGTTCATTTCATTGTTATCGATAAAACAGGACAGAAGTTGATGGTGAATTGGAAGTTACGAACCAATTGAAATCGGCGCAAACGATTTGCAGCATTGGAGTGTGATCCGCTGCAAATATTTGCAGCAATATTCATTGATTTGTGCTCTAATACCGCGCTTACCAAGGGATGGTGTTAAAAGATGCTCACTTAGATGGAGTTATCAAAGTTGACCGATCCCTTAATGATCTCCCTTAGGAAAAAATAGAACATGTCTAAGAACAAAAAATTTGATATCCGCCTTACAGAAAAACGCAACGGTTGGTGTGCAGAGATTACTCGTCAAGTAACGTCTCGCAGCACTACAGTATCTAAGCGTGAGTCTGGTTTCGAAACTGAAGCTCTAGCACAAGGGTGGGCAGAGAAAGAGCTAGCATCTTTCATCGCTAACCAAGCTGAACGTAACGAGCGTAAATCAGAGCAGCGTAAAGAGCGTGACGAACTACGTCACACTAAAGAGCTTAAAGCTGAGCAAGCACGTGAAGCGCGCGCTAAAGCTCGTGCAGAAGAGCAACAAGACGCTGAGTAATTCAGTGCATAACTAATTTATAGATCCCTTAATTTTAAGATAAGGGATTTGTGAAAAAAAAAAGCCCCGATACAACTTTTTTCTTTCTAGTTAAAAGTGTATTGGGGCTTTTTAGTTTGTGGAGTTCTGTTTTATTGTGTTTAAGAGCACTGCTTTGGTTTCTCGCTTTTAACGTCGAGCTCTTAAACTGTTAAGCATTGTTTGATCAGTTATTCAGTGCAGTTAGCCAATCATCTTCTGCCACTTCTTCAATGTAGCTTTCTACTGATTGCCCGACTTCTTCATCGTCTTGCTTGAAGTAAGCGATGTGGAACACAGCATCACCTTCGTTGACCAAAGGCAGAGTCTGCTGACCAATCACGATACCGCCTTTGGTTGTGATCACTTGGCCTTCTTGGTGACCCAATGGAGAGCTGATGTAAGCAAGGGTTTGTCCCGCTTCAACTTGTTCACCCAGTCTTACCATGTTACGCAAAATACCGTCCGACTCAGCGCGGATCCAGCTGGTGGATTTACTCAATACTGGCTCTGGCAACTTCTTACGGTTAGGACGCAGCATGCCGATTTCTTTCATCACTTGATGCACGCCAAGGTAACCCGCACGAATCGCTAGGTGATCAAAACGCAGTGCTTCACCACCTTCGTAAGTTAATACAGGAATACCCAGCTTTTCCGCTTCGCTACGCAGTGAACCGTCACGCAGTGGAGAATCAATAATCACGGGTGTTGCGAACGCTTTTGCGATGCGCAGTGTTTCAGGGTTCGATAGGTTTGCACGAATCTGTGGCAGATTGGTACGGTGAATCGCGCCCGTGTGTAGATCTAGAATGTAATCACAGTGCTTTGCCACGTTCTCAAAGAAGGTGTAAGCGATGCGTGATGTTAGCGATCCTTTCTCACTGCCAGGGAAGCAACGGTTTAGGTCACGACGGTCTGGTAGGTAACGAGATTTATGGATAAAGCCAAATACGTTAACGATAGGCACAACAATTAATGTCCCTTTCAGTTTCTTTGGATCAATCGCATTGGTCAGCTGTCGTGCAATTTCAACACCGTTTAGCTCATCGCCGTGGATAGCCGCATTTACCATCAGTGTTGGGCCTGCTTGGCGACCGTGAATAATTTCAATCGGGATCGAAAGTGGAGAATGCGTGTAAAGCTGAGCCGCTTGCAGTTCAATCTCCATTCGCTGTCCTGGCTGAACAGTATAACCAAGTAATTCGAATGGTTGATTAGGTTTTAGTCTTGCCATTTAGGTTGTTCTCAACATGGTGATAATTCGTTAACACGGAATGTAGCAATCGTTGATTTTTAGTACGAATCAATCGCTTTACGGTGACGACAAAAGTTTTTTATGAAGGGGCTTCTGAATTGGTTTCAGTTTTTTATCTGGCTAATTGAAGGGTGTTTAAAATTTTGAATTTTATGACAATACATTAACTTAGAGCTGATATTTGTCATTCAGTTCGTTGGTATTATCCACCGCCATTTTTTGGCGGCCAAATTCAAATATTGAGATCAAAATGAAAAAAACAATTTCAAAAGTTGTAGCACTAGCGGTGGTATCTGTTGCTTTATCTGGCTGTGTTGGTAGCAACGCAGTAACGGGTTACCTAATGAAGTTCAACATCAAGGCTGTTGATAACCGTTACGCTCGTGGTGGTTTGAACATTCTACTTGCACCTGCATACGGTCTAACAGTTGCTGCCGATTACATAGTATTCAACTCACTAGAGTTCTGGACTGGTAGCAACCCACTAACAGGTGCTCCGCACATCTTTGATACTAAGACTGATACTTACCTAGACATCAACCACCAACTTGATCCGTCTCTAACGGAAGCGCCAGTGGGTCCTATCACGAGTGCAGATGTGATCGAAAAAGGTCAAATGCAGCAGATTGATGAAAACACGATCCAAATGGACATTACTTACCAGTCTGGTGAGCGTGCGACGTTAATCGGTGTTCGTGATGGCGAGATGGTGACGTACTTCATCGATGGCGAAGTTGTGGCACAAACTTCAATTGATGAGCTAGAAAGCTACGCGGCTTCACGCGCTTAATTGTTTATTTAGTCACAAGTAGTAGCTACAAAGATTAGATACAAAAACAGGTACTCATTGAGTACCTGTTTTATTTTGTCTCAGATAAACGGTGTTTACTGTAAAACACCGTTTACTGAACAAACATAGCTTATCGAATTAAGCTTTTTCTGGGATCGCTTCAAGCAATGCAACCATTTGGTTCCAGAATAGCTCAACGGTGTCGATCTTCACTTTCTCATCAGGAGAGTGCGGAAACTTGATGGTTGGGCCGAAAGAAACCATATCCATGTTCGGGTAAGGTTCTTTGAATAGACCACACTCAAGACCAGCATGGATAACCATGATGTTTGGCTTGTGACCGTAGATACCTTCGTACATGTCACGGAAGATATGCATGATTTCTGAATCTGCGTCTGGTTTCCAACCTGGGTAAGCACCAGAGAACGCGATGTTAGCGCCTGCTAGTTCAGCAACAGAGTGAAGCATGCTTTCTACTTGGCTACGACCTGAATCGATAAGAGAGCGGATCAGGCAAAGTACTGTGATTGAGTTCTCTTCTGTTGTGATAACACCTACGTTTAGAGACGTTTCCACAACACCTTCAATCTCGTCACTCATACGAATCACGCCGTTTGGACATGCGTTAAGTGCCGCGATAAAGCGAGCTTGGTCTGCTGACGCAAGTGCGCCCATTTCTACAGAAGCTTCTTCATTGAAAGTCACGATGCTGTCTTCTACTTTACCTAGCTCTGTTGAAAGCAGCTCAGTGTAGTAGTTGTATAGTGAAGCCAGTTTTTCTTGGTTTGCCGCAGGAACAGCAACCGTTACGAAACCTTCACGAGGGATCGCGTTACGAAGGCTACCACCTTTGAATTCGACGATGCGAAGGTCTAGCTCTTTTGCGTGACCCGCTAGGAAGCGAGCAAGCAGTTTGTTTGCGTTTGCACGACCTGTGTGGATGTCACAACCAGAGTGACCGCCTTTTAGGCCTTTTAGCGTTAGCTTACGTGTTACGAAGTCAGCTGGAATCGCATTACGAGCAATTTCAAATGTCATTGCGCCGTCGATACCGCCAGCACAACCCATGTACACTTCGCCTTCTTGCTCTGAATCGGTGTTAAGAAGGATATCGCCTTCTAACCAACCCGCTTCAAGACCGAAAGCACCAGTCATGCCTGCTTCTTCATCTACTGTTAGTAGAACTTCGATAGGGCCGTGCTGGATTTCGTTTGAAGCAAGAACCGCTAGGCAAGAAGCCATGCCCATGCCGTTATCAGCGCCAAGCGTTGTGCCTTTAGCTGTAACCCACTCACCATCAATGTATGGTTGAATTGGATCTTTAGCAAAGTCATGAACTGTGTCTTCGTTCTTTTGTGGAACCATATCGATGTGAGCTTGTAGCACTACACCTTTTTTGTTTTCCATACCCGCCGTTGCTGGCTTTTTGATGAATACGTTACCCGTTGGGTCACGACGTACATCTAGGCCTTGCTCTGTTGCCCAAGCAATAATGTATTGAGCAAGCTCTTCTTCATGCTTAGAAGGGTGTGGGATTGAGCAAATCTTATCGAAGAACTGCCAGATAGGGGCAGGGGATAATTTACTGATCTCAGAATGGAATTCAGACACGGATGACTCCTTTTTTATTTAATAACCATATATTTAGGTTTTGTATGGGGAAAAACCTAGAACAAAAATCTAAAATATGGGTCTGTTTTGATGGCAACAGCATACCACTTGAGCGTTTTGACGAGTAGCGGTTCTAAACCTCAAATAGCTCAAATTTTGAAAGCGATCTTGTCCATCTGATCACAGCTAAGCGCCTTGATGCTTATAAATGGAGCAGGCAAACGTTTGTTTAATTCTATTTTGTAGTTTTATTACAAAATAAGTTTGTAAAATAACCGTAAATGGCCAAAAATGTGACGTATAGCAAAAAATACTTGTAATCTTTTTTCTTTAGGGTATATTAATAACCAACTTCTGAGATGAAGAGTAAATGCTCAAAGGATGAGTCCGTTTTATCGCCTCCAAGGAACCGAGAAATCAAATTCGTTTTTTATTGATTTATTAAGGTGATAGTTATGAAAGGTTTACCATCTGCAATGTTCTGGATTAACAGCTCTGTTTACACTAGCAACTTTGCATACCCTACAAGCTTTGGTTACTAATACCGTAAGCATGTAACTCGAACAGTTTTGTTCACCCCTATATATTGGAATTCTTTTACAGCCCTTTTGGTTGACAGATTCTACCGCCACTCAGTTTTGAGTGGCGTTTTTTTTGCCTGCTACTTTTCCAAACCGCTTTCGCTTGTCACTTTCCTTGCTGTTCTGCGTGGTTGTTTTTTAAACGCCGAAATATCAATTTGCGCCTTATTACTGATCCTGTTGAAAAATACATAACTATTGTGAGTTTGAATTCAGAATTTACTGGCTAGATTATCAATGAAAATAACCGATGGTAGAAAAAACAACCAACTAGTTTTAGTGAGTCTATTGTTGTTAATTGTTTGTTTTTAATGGTTATTTATCGATGATATCTTCATTTTTAATCGCTTTGTTTCATACGGCATTCTGATAAATATCGATTAGAGCCTTAATTCTATCTGGAATTTGTTATTTGATAACTTTATAATCCACAGCCAATCGATTACGCAACCGTTTACTTTTTACCCTTATAGGATTCGATAATGTTCGAAAAGCTATTCAAACTCAGTGAAAATGGCACCAATGTGCGCACTGAAATCATCGCAGGTCTAACAACCTTCCTAACAATGGCTTACATCATTTTTGTAAACCCAATGATTCTAGCTGATGCTGGTATGGACCATGGCGCTGTATTTGTAGCAACCTGTTTAGCGGCTGCTATTGGCTGTTTCATCATGGGCTTTGTTGCTAACTACCCAATTGCTCAAGCTCCAGGCATGGGTTTGAACGCATTCTTTACCTACGCTGTTGTAATGGGTATGGGTTATACGTGGCAAGTTGCTCTGGCAGCGGTTTTCGTATCAGGCGTAATCTTCATCTTCTTAAGCATCTTTAAGATCCGTGAATGGATTATCAACTCGATCCCTATGTCTCTGCGTGTTGGTATCTCTGCAGGTATCGGTCTTTTCCTAGCGTTTATTGCGCTTAGCAATGCAGGCATCGTTGTTTCTAACCCAGCAACTAAAGTTTCACTGGGCGACATTACCGCGATTGCTCCTATCCTAGGCTCACTTGGTTTCTTCCTAACGATTGCTCTTGTTCACCGTGGCGTGAAAGGGGCAGTAATGATTGCGATTCTAGCTATCACAGCTCTTGGCATTGTTATTGGTGACGTTCAATACGGCGGCATCATGTCTACACCACCAAGCCTTGCTCCTACATTCATGCAGCTTGATTTCTCTGCTGTATTTGAAATCGGTATGATTTCAGTGGTATTCGCGTTCTTGTTCGTCGATTTGTTCGATACAGCGGGTACTCTGGTTGGTGTTGCAACGAAAGCAAACCTAATCAAAGAAGACGGCAAACTACCTCGCTTGAACAAAGCACTGCTTGCTGACTCTACAGCAACATCTATTGGTGCACTGCTAGGTACATCAAATACTACTTCTTATGTTGAGAGTGTTGCGGGTGTTGCTGAAGGCGGCCGTACCGGTCTAACGGCTGTTGTTGTTGGTATCTTATTCCTACTGGCTCTTTTCTTCTCGCCACTTGCAGGTATGATTCCGGCTTACGCAACATCAGGTGCACTTTTCTATGTAGCAATTCTGATGATGTCTGGCCTAGTTGGCATTGATTGGCGTGATCTTACGGAAGCAGCACCAGTCGTGGTAACATGTCTGCTTATGCCGCTGACGTACTCTATCGCTGAGGGTATCTCACTAGGTTTCATCGCTTACGCTGCAATTAAGCTGCTAAGTGGTAAAGGTCGCGACGTTTCACCTGCTGTGTGGGTAATGTCGGCTATCTTTATTCTTAAATACATTTTCGCTTAATCGTCTAGATTTCTGCTTAATCGCTGAAGAGGCTATGTTTGAAATAGCCTCTAATAACATGACAAAATTATTAGGTTTTATACTATGAGCAACAAATTCGTTATCACTTGGGACAACATGCAGACTTACTGCCGTCAACTTGCTGAAAAGCAAATGCCAGCAGAGCAGTGGAAAGGCATCTGGGCAGTAAGCCGTGGTGGTTTGGTTCCTGGTGCAATCTTGGCTCGTGAGCTAGGTATTCGTCACGTAGATACGATTTGTATTTCTAGCTACGACCACGATCACCAACGTGATATGACAGTAGTTAAAGCACCTGAAGGTGACGGCGAAGGCTTCCTAATCGTTGAAGACTTGGTTGATAGTGGTGACACTGCACGTAAGCTTCGCGAAATGTACCCTAAAGCGAAACTGATCGCTGTATGTGCAAAACCATCTGGCGCTGATTTGCTAGACGAGTACATTGTTGATATCGCTCAAGACACATGGATTGAGCAACCTTGGGATACTAGCCTAAGCTACGTAGAGCCAGTAAATCGCAAGTCAAAATAAGCGTAAACTTAGTTTTTTGAGAAATGACCCTTTATAGGGTCATTTTTTTTTATATTATTAGTGACAACCATTTCTTATTAAGTATCCCAATGTCTGAACCAGAAGAAACGAGCTCGAACCTTTCGGAAACTTTGTTTGTAAAGCACAAGCAAGCGAAAGAGACCTCAATGTTGACACAATACATGCCAAGCTCTGAAGCGCTATTGGATGAGAAACGTGAACAGCAAAACTCATCATGGTATCGAAACCTAAGACGTCTTCAGTGGGTATGGCAAGGCGTTAATCCAATAGAGCAGGAAGCGGTATTGGCTCGCATCGCGTCATCAGATAACTCTCGTACAACCGATGAGTGGCTTGATACGGTCATGGGTTACCGAAGTGGTAACTGGGCATACGAATGGACCAAGCTGGGTATGCAGCATCAAAATCGTTCTAATGAGAAGAATGGTGAAGAGATGGCTGAAGAGCTATTTTCCGCATCGTTGTGCTTCAGTATTGCGGGTTACCCACACCTCAAGAACGACAACTTGGCAGCTCAGGCTCAAGTGTTGGCCAACGCAGCGTATTCTGAAGCGATCAAGCACACTAAGTTGATCGTCAAGCAGATTGATATTCCATACCAAAACAAGAAGATCAAAGCGAACTTGCATCTAACCAAGACAGATAAACCACAACCGGTTGTGATTGTCAGCGCGGGTCTAGATAGCTTGCAAACCGATATGTGGCGCCTGTTTAGGGATTATTTAGCACCTAAGAACATTGCTATGTTAACGGTAGACATGCCATCAATAGGGCACAGTGCACATTGGCCGTTAACAGAAGACTCATCTTGTCTTCACCAAGCAGTGCTGAATGAATTGCCTAACATCCCATGGGTCGATCACCACAAAGTCGGCTTGTTTGGTTTCCGCTTCGGTGGCAATGCGATGGTGAGATTATCTTTCCTCGAGCAACATAAGATTAAAGCGTGTATTTCTTTAGGCGCGCCAATTCACGATATCTTTGTTCATGCAGACAAACTTAAGCAGATGCCTAAAATGCATCTAGATGTGTTGGCTTCGCGCCTTGGTAAAGGGGCGGTCGATATCAATAGCCTTTCTGGGCAGTTGATGGCGTGGTCACTCAAGGTACAAGGTTTGCTGTCAAACAGTAAAACCAGTGTTCCTATCTTGGCATTGGCTCTGGAAGGCGACCCGGTTTCACCGCCAATGGATAATCAACTGGTTGCTATTTACAGTGATTACGGAAAAGCGAAGAAAATCAAAGCTAAGTCAATTACACAAGGTTATGAGCAATCCCTCGAATTGGCGATAAAGTGGCTTGAGGATGAATTATTTAGATGACATTTCTCCTAAATTAGTTAAGCATGAAAAATGTACAAACTAAGTACCTGATACTCAGAGGTCATTTATAAAATCCAAATGCGTAGTTTCTACGTATAACAGTCTGAGTAACGTCATTCTTAACATTGAAAATGGAGATTCAATATGTCAGAAGTGACACAACAACCTACGCATTACCGCTTGTTGAATGTTTTAAAGGCGATCGGGCCTTACTTAAGGGAACCGCAATCAGAAGAAGGCCACTATATCTTTGATTGCTTGTCTGTATGTGTGAACGATAAAAAATCACCAGAAGAACGCGAGTTCTGGGGCTGGTGGCTGGAATTGGATAAGTCGGAAGAGGGATATTCGGCGAAGTACAATATCGGCAAGTACAACATCGATGGTAACTGGGATTCTTTGCCGTTACCTAAAAAGGCGGTCGCTGAGGTCTCTCGAACTCAAGAAGCCTTCCACAAGAAACTGGTTGATGAACTTCAAAGTAAGTTTGAAATCAGTATCCAATTAGACGAAGAGTCTGTCGAATTCGTCTAATTTTAAAGGTTACTCTTCTATATAAAGCAAAAAGGTGCGATTTCGCACCTTTTCTGCTTGTGAATTCCCCTTTTGATTGCTAAAACATCACCTCTTATTTGTTTTATCCATAAAAGACTTCATGACAACAAATCATCAAAGCGGGACAACAACACAGCGTAAAACTGTCGTTGTTAAACTGGGTACCAGTGTCTTAACTGGTGGAACATTGGCATTAGACCGCGCTCATATGGTTGAGCTGGTTCGTCAATGTGCTGAATTAAAAAAACAAGGCCACTCTGTGGTTATGGTTTCGTCTGGTGCAATTGCAGCAGGACGTGAGCACCTTGGTTACCCCGCACTTCCCAACTCAATGGCGAGCAAACAGTTGCTTGCGGCAGTTGGGCAAAGTCAGTTGATTCAAGTTTGGGAGTCTTTGTTTGCTATCTATGGCCTTAAGATTGGCCAGATGCTACTGACTCGTGCTGATCTCGATGATCGCGAGCGTTTTCTTAATGCACGTGACACGATCAACGCACTGGTTGAGCACGATATTATTCCGGTAGTAAACGAAAACGACGCAGTAGCAACCAACGAAATTAAAGTGGGCGACAATGATAACTTGTCGGCCTTAGTGGGTATTTTGTGCGGTGCTGATAAGCTTTTGCTACTAACAGACCAAAAAGGCCTGTTTACGGCTGACCCTCGTAAAGACCCAAATGCTGAGCTCATCAAAGAAGTGAAAACCATTGATGACACACTGCGTAAGATTGCAGGCGGCAGCGGTACGACGTTAGGTACTGGCGGCATGGCGACAAAACTGCAGGCTGCGGATATTGCTCGTCGCGCTGGCATCGAAGTGATTATTGCTGCGGGCAGTGCTGAAAATGTGGTGTTTGACTCACTGAGTGACAACCCACAAGGCACACGTTTCTTGCCGTTAGCCGAAGCGCTTGAAAACCGTAAACGCTGGATTTTAGCGGGTCCTGCTTCAGCTGGTGACATTGTGGTCGACGACGGTGCAGTAAACGCAGTCAACACCAAAGGCAGTAGCTTGTTGGCTAAAGGGGTTGTTCGAGTTAAAGGCGAGTTCTCTCGTGGTGAAGTTACCCAAGTCACAGACAGCAAAGGCAAAGTAGTAGCGCGTGGTATCGCTAGCTACTCAAGCCAAGACCTAGCAAAAATAGCAGGCAAGCACAGTAAAGATATTGGCGACATCCTTGGTTACGATTACGGGTCAGAAGTCATTCACCGTGACGACCTAGTCGTGATTCAAGAGTAGCTCGTGATGATAAGGCGATGAGCCGCGAGTTTAGACATCGCGAATCGCCTTTTTACATCCAAAGACAGACAGAATTTAGGGAGAGTTAAACGTGGATTTAACTAACATGGGTATCGCAGCAAAAGACGCTGCTTTCCACCTAGCGACCGCATCTACGGCGCAAAAGAATAAAGCATTGGCGATCATCGCTGATGAGCTAGAAGCAAACGCAGCAACGATTTTAGAAGCGAATGCGAAAGATATCGAACTAGGTCGCGAAGCCGGTTTAACTGATGCACTGCTTGATCGTCTACTTCTTAACGAAGAGCGCTTAACAGGCATTGCTAACGATGTTCGTAACGTGATTAGCCTGAATGACCCAGTAGGCAGCGAAATTGACAGCAAGGTACTGGAAAACGGCATGTCATTGTCTCGCCGTCGCGTACCGCTTGGTGTGGTTGGCGTTATCTATGAAGCGCGTCCGAACGTAACGATTGATATTGCGGCATTGTGTCTGAAGACTGGTAACGCAAGTATCCTACGTGGCGGTAAAGAGACGTTTTTCTCGAACATGGAACTGGTTAAAGTTATCCAGTCTGCATTAGAGAAAGCGGAACTTCCTGCGGCTTCTGTTCAGTACATCGAAAAACCGGATCGTGAACTCGTATCTCAACTGCTTAAGTTAGATGACTATGTTGACATGATCATTCCTCGTGGTGGCGCTGGCTTGCACAAGATGTGTAAAGAGAACAGCACCATTCCAGTGATCATCGGTGGTTTCGGTATCAGCCATATCTTTGTTGATGAAAGCGCTGATCTTGAGAAGTCTGTCGATGTGGTTGAAAACTCGAAAGTTCAACGTCCATCTGCATGTAACTCATTGGATACACTGCTAGTGCATGAAGCCGTTGCTGAAGCTTTCCTTACTAAGCTGAAACAGCGTTTAGCGGGCAAGGTAACCTTGGTTGCTGATGCGAGTGCAAAATCACTGCTAACTGGCTTTGAAGACCAACGTGATGCGGTTGAAGGTGACTTTGACACTGAATGGCTAAGCTACACGTTAGGCGTAAAAGTGGTTGCTGACGTTGCAGAAGCGATTGACCACATGCGCGTACACAACGCGAGTCACTCTGATGCGATCATGACTAACAGCCTAGAAAGCTCAGAGCGTTTTATTAACTCGGTAGGTTCTGCGGCGGTATATGTAAATGCATCAACTCGCTTCACTGATGGTGCGCAGTTTGGTTTGGGCGCTGAAGTAGCAGTCTCTACCCAGAAATTACATGCTCGCGGCCCTATGGGCTTAGAAGAGCTAACAAGTTACAAATGGGTAGGTAAAGCGAACTATTTAGTTCGCGGTTAACGCTGGTCGTTAATTTTACTCCTCAGCTCATTTTTGAAATGGCGATCGAGTAGCAATAATCAATGAATCACCACACAAAAGGGCCTTAATTGGCCCTTTTTCTTTCCTAACGTTTGGCAATTCCGTTACACTGATATTCAATTATTTGGAGGTGATATGCATTGTCCTTTTTGTTCAGAGAACGACACTAAAGTAATCGATTCAAGACTGGTTGCCGATGGACATCAGGTTCGTCGTCGCCGTCAATGCCTTGCATGTAGCGAGCGTTTTACTACGTTCGAATCGGCAGAACTTGTGATGCCTAAAGTAATTAAGTCGAATGGAAACCGCGAACCATTTAACGAAGATAAAATGGTCGGTGGTGTTCAGCGCGCCCTCGAAAAACGCCCAGTGAGTGCTGATGCAATTGAACTTGCGATCAGTACGATTAAGTCACAACTCCGTGCAACTGGTGAGCGTGAAGTACCAAGCGAGATGATTGGTAACCTTGTGATGGGCCAATTGAAAGAATTGGACAAAGTGGCGTACATCCGTTTTGCCTCTGTTTACCGTAGTTTTGAAGACATCCGAGAGTTTGGCGAAGAAATCGCTAAATTAGAGGATTAACTCCTCAATCATGTCAAACTTTACTCCCCTAGATTTTCAAATGATGTCGCGTGCTATTCAGTTAGCAAAACGCGGCATTTACACTACTGCACCAAACCCGAATGTGGGCTGTGTCATCGTACAAACCGATGGTCAGATCGTCGGTGAAGGTTTTCATGCTAAAGCGGGCGAACCTCATGCCGAAGTGCATGCCATGAGAATGGCAGGCGATAAGGCCAAAGGCGCGACAGCTTATGTCACACTTGAACCTTGTTCGCATTATGGTCGAACGCCGCCTTGTGCCGAAGGTTTGATTAAGGCTCAAGTTGCAAAAGTAATTTGCGCTATGCAGGACCCAAACCCAAAAGTCGCAGGTCGTGGTATCAAAATGCTACGCGACGCGGGTATTGAGGTTGAAATTGGTTTGTTAGAGCAAGATGCTCTTGATTTGAACCCTGCATTTATCAAGCGTATGCAAACTGGCATGCCATTTGTTCAGTTGAAGATGGCGGCTAGCCTTGATGGTCAAACTGCATTGGAAAATGGCCAAAGCCAGTGGATCACATCGCCAGAAGCGCGTCGTGATGTTCAGAATTACCGAGCAAAAGCGGGCGCAGTGTTATCCACAAGCCAAACGGTGATTGAAGATAACGCCTCGTTGAATGTTCGCTGGGCAGAGTTGCCAAGCAGTATTAAAGCTCATTACGCTGAAGATGAACTTCGTCAGCCAATTCGCGTGATTCTTGATCGTCAAAATCAACTGCGTCCTGAGCTCAAGTTATATCAGTCGCCAACACCAGTGTTAAGAGTGGCTGAAGCGTCTGCGGATATTGAAGTAGGAACCACAGATGCAGGTCAGCTCGATTTGCACGATCTGATGCGTCAATTACCTGCCAATCATATCGACCATATTTGGGTCGAAGCGGGCGCAACATTGGCAAAAAGCTTGATTGAAGAACAGCTGGTGGATGAGCTAATCCTCTATTTAGCACCTAAACTTATGGGCAGTGACGGACGAGGTTTGATGGGCGCATTAGGGCTCACTTCAATGTCTGACGTTATTGACCTAGAAATTAAAGATGTTCGACAGGTTGGTGTGGATATTCGCATTGTGGCGAAACCAATTGTGGCTAAACCAATAGCAGCGAAACCACTCTCGAAATAGTTACTCCAACTGCATACGTGTCGTTGACAACAAAAAGAGTTTTAAAATGTTTACAGGAATTGTAGAAGCCGTAGGTACATTGAGTGCAATCACTCCCCGCGGAGAAGACATCACCGTAACGGTCAACGTTGGCAAGCTTGATATGGCTGACGTTCAGTTAGGCGACAGTATCGCAACCAATGGTGTGTGTTTGACAGTCGTTGAATTCAACGACCACAGCTACAGTGCAGATCTTTCGCTTGAGACCCTGAAAAAAACGGGTTTTGTCGATTACCAAGCGGGCGATAAAGTTAACCTTGAGAAAGCAATGTTACCAACCACGCGTTTCGGTGGACACATTGTGTCTGGTCACGTTGATGGCGTGGGTGAGATTGTTGAACGCAACCAAGTTGGCCGTGCAATTGAGTTTTGGGTAGAAATGCCAGCAGAGATCTCAAAATACGTCGCTCAAAAAGGCTCAATAACGGTCGATGGCATCAGTCTGACTGTGAACGATTTACGCAAGAACGCATTCAAGCTGACTATCGTTCCTCACACCTCTTCAGAAACCACCATCGACCAATTCAATGTAGGTCGTAAAGTGAATTTAGAAGTCGATGTATTAGCGCGTTACATGGAGCGTTTACTGCAAGGTCAGCAACAAGAATCTGAGCCTGAATCTCGATTAACGATGGAATTCTTACAGCAGAATGGTTTTGCCTAACCGTTAATACAAAGTAATTAAGCGAGACTTTGTAAAGCGAAGCAATATCATCAGGTTTAAATAGTGTCGGTTCTAGGAAGCAGAACCATTTCAAAGGATATAGAACAATGCCAATTAGTACTCCTCAAGAAATTATTGAAGACATTCGCCTAGGAAAAATGGTTATCCTGATGGATGATGAAGATCGCGAGAATGAAGGCGATCTGATCATGGCAGCAGAACATGTTACGCCAGAAGCGATTAACTTCATGGCAATGTACGGCCGCGGTTTGATCTGTCTAACGCTGACTAAAGAGCGTTCAAACCGTATGGGTTTAGCACCTATGGTTCAAGACAATAATGCACAGTACACCACTAACTTTACGGTTTCGATTGAAGCGGCAGAGGGTGTAACAACCGGTATTTCAGCATCCGATCGTGCAGTGACGGTTCAAGCTGCAGTAGCGAAAGACGCAAAAGCGGCTGACTTAGTTCAACCAGGTCATATCTTCCCACTGACAGCTCAAGAAGGTGGCGTATTAACGCGTGCTGGCCACACTGAAGCGGGGTGTGATTTAGCTCGATTAGCGGGCTGTGAACCAGCATCGGTTATCGTAGAAATCCTAAACGACGACGGTACTATGGCGCGTCGCCCTGACCTTGAAGTGTTCGCAGAAAAGCACGACATCAAGCTTGGCACTATTGCTGACTTGATTGAGTACCGTAACAACACTGAAACGACAATTGAGCGCGTTGCACAATGTCATTTACCAACAGAGTTTGGTGATTTCGAGCTTGTGACTTACCGCGATACAATTGATAACCAGATCCACTACGCAATGCAAAAGGGCGACTTGTCTGTAGGCGCTCCTTTAGTGCGTGTTCACCTGCATGATACATTTACCGATCTGCTTCATTCAGACCGCGGTACCGAGCGCAGCTGGTCGTTAGATAAAGCGATGAAGCGCATTGGTGATGAAGGCGGCGTGTTGGTTATTCTTGGCAACGAAGAGTCGTCTGATTCTTTGATCCACAAAGTGAAGACATTCGAAGCGCAAGATAAGAACGAGCAGCCAACCATGGCTAAGAAGCAAGGTACTTCTCGTCGTGTTGGTGTCGGTTCTCAGATTCTTCAAGACCTAGGCGTACACGATATGCGTCTGCTTTCTTCGAGCACTAAGCGTTACCACGCATTGGGTGGTTTTGGTCTTAACGTTGTTGAGTACGTTTGCGAATAAATCCTATGTCAACAAGCAGACGTTTCTCCGTTTGTAGCGACATAATTTACCGATGATTTCAGTGGCTCTTTTGGTGATAAATCTTGCCAAAAGAGCAAAGTAGCCAAGTTCGACTCAAAACGTGTTCAATACACAAACTTGGCTACTCGCTGTTCCTATATGCTTGGGATTGGCGCTGCATTATCATCTTTACATTGCCGGTGTCTGTTCTTCTAAATTACCATTAGATATTGCTCACAGTTTTGTGCTAGAATCCGGCGATTCTCACTTGATGAAAATAGTTAAAGGAAGGCTTATGAAAGTGATCGAGGGTGGCTTCCCAGCGCCAAATGCAAAAATTGCTATCGTTATTGCTCGTTTCAACAGTTTTATTAACGAAAGTTTACTTTCTGGTGCAATCGATACTTTAAAGCGTCATGGACAAGTAAGCGAAGACAACATCACTGTTGTTCGTTGCCCTGGTGCAGTTGAACTTCCACTTGTAGCGCAGCGCGTTGCAAAAACAGGCAAGTTCGATGCGATTGTATCTCTTGGTACAGTAATTCGTGGCGGTACACCTCACTTTGACTATGTTTGTAGTGAATGTAATAAAGGTTTGGCACAAGTGTCTCTGGAATACTCTCTTCCAGTAGCGTTTGGTGTTCTTACTGTTGATACGATCGATCAAGCTATTGAACGCGCAGGAACCAAGGCTGGTAATAAGGGTGCAGAAGCAGCACTTAGCGCACTTGAGATGATCAACGTTCTTTCTGAAATCGATTCCTAATGGGGGCCAGTGTGAAACCAGCCGCACGTCGTAACGCACGTCAATTTGCTCTACAAGCAATTTATTCTTGGCAAATTACTAAAGAAAATATTGCTACCGTTGAAGAACAGTTCTTATCTGGTGGTAAGTATGATGAAGAAGAGCATCATGCTGCAGAACCTGCACTTGCTATGCCAGAAACAGACGTTGCATACTTCCGCGACCTGCTAACTGGTGTTGCTCTTAGCCACATGGAACTTGATAGCAAGCTTCGTCCATTCGTATCTCGCCCTATGCAAGATCTGGATCTGATGGAACTAGCGCTTCTACGTTTAGCTATGTACGAGATGACTCGTCGCGAAGATGTACCATACAAAGTGGTTATCAACGAAGCTATCGAGCTTGCGAAAGTATTCGCAGCAGAAGACAGCCATAAGTTTGTTAACGGTGTGCTTGATAAAGCTGCACCGCACGTTCGTAAGAAATAAGACGTTCGTATATTGAATCTAAAGGTCAGCTATCATGCTGGCCTTTTTTGTAACTAAATTTCTGTAATATCAATAATTACGGTGATTTGTATGAAGACTAAAGATAGGGCATGTGATGTCTGGCGAATTTAACCTGATTGAAAAATATTTTGTAAATCGACAACCACAACGTAAAGATGTACATCTGGCTGCGGGTGATGATTGTGCTTTGGTCAAAGCGCCAAGCAATGTTGAGATAGCGATCAGCACGGACACCTTAGTTGCGGGTACTCACTTCTTAGCGGAAGCGAACCCAGCTTGGGTGGCACACAAGGCGTTGGCTTCCAATATCAGTGACCTTGCTGCAATGGGCGCGACGCCTGCTTGGGTCTCTTTTGCTTTAACCATGCCTGAAGTGGATGAAGCATGGCTTGCTCCCTTCTGTGACTCCTTTTTTAAACTCGCAGACTACTTTGGTATTCAGTTAATTGGTGGTGACACCACCAAAGGCCCACTAAGCCTGACATTGACTGTACAGGGCTTTGTTCCTGAAGGACGAGCACTGCGTAGAGATGGCGCTAAAGTGGGGGACTGGATTTACGTAACGGGTAGCCTAGGTGACAGTAAAGCTGGCCTCGAAGTGTTACTTAACCCCGAACAGAACAAAGCTAAGCCTTATGCACTTGAGCTTGAAGAGAGACACTACATCAGCTCTCCACGAGTGCTCGCGGGCCAGGCGCTCGTTAATCTTGCTTCGTCTGCTATTGATATCTCTGACGGCGTGATTGCTGACCTAAAGCATATCCTGAAGCGTTCAGAGGTTGGTGCAAGCATTGATGTGAGTTGCCTTCCTATCTCTCCAGAGCTACGCCAGTTTGCTTCTGATGTCGCTTCGGCTCAACAGTATGCGCTCACCAGTGGTGAAGAGTACGAACTGTGCTTTACTGTGCCGGAAGAGAATAAAGGGTCATTGGAAAGTGCTTTGTCACACACTGGCACAAAAGTCACCTGCATTGGCCAGATAAGACCTGTAGAATATTTTGAATTACACAATAATGGTGAACCACTGAGTTGGAACTTAACTGGTTACGATCACTTTAAGGTTAATTGATGACAAACCCACTTTCTCTTATTTCTCTTAAAAACCCTTGGCATTTCTTAGCAACAGGTTTTGGTAGTGGCTTATCGCCTATTATTCCCGGCACCATGGGTACGCTCGCGTCTATTCCATTGTACTTATTGTTGGTTCAGCTACCGTTCCCTGCTTACGTTGCAGTGGTGGTTGTAAGCTGCATTATTGGTATTAAGATCTGCCAAGTAACGTCTGATGATATGGGCGTGCATGATCACGGTTCTATCGTTTGGGATGAGTTTGCGGGCTTTTGGATCACCATGAGCTTGGTGCCGATGCTGAATATCCCTGCTGATGACTGGAAATGGCTTCTGACTGGTTTTGTGCTTTTCCGCTTCTTTGACATGGTAAAACCATGGCCGATTGGTTGGTTAGATGCGCGAGTTCATGGTGGTTTGGGTATCATGATTGACGATATTGTGGCGGGTATTATGGCGGCGATTTCGTTGTATGCCGTAGCGCATTTCGCGGGTTGGTTAGTGTGAGTTAGCTCAAGGCTTAGTTGGTGGTACACCAAACTAATTAACGGATACTAAAAAGGTTGACCCTAGGGCCAACCTTTTTTGTTTTGTCGTTTATGCCGCTTGCTTGTGAAAGTTATTTAGCAAGGTAGTCAGAAATAGACTTCTCAATACCTTTCGCGTCTAAGCCTAGCTCTTCATGTAGCTCGCCTTGAGTGCCTTGAGCAATGAACTTGTCAGGTAGGCCAAGGTTCAATACTGGCATCAGTAGTTTCTCTTGCATCAAGAATTCAATCACACCCGCACCCGCACCACCTGCGATTGCGTTTTCCTCGATAGTAACCAGTACATCGTGGTCAGCAGCAAGTTGCTTGATCAGAGCTTCGTCTAGCGGTTTCACAAAACGCATGTCTGCAACGGTCGCATCGATAGCGTCAGCGGTTTGAAGCGCACTTTCTAAGAAGGTACCGAAGCTTAGGATAGCGACTTTCGAGCCATCTTTTGCTTTCGCACTTTCACGAACGATACGACCCTTACCAATCTCAAGCGCAGTAAACTCACTTTGGATCTCAGTGCCCATGCCATTACCTCGAGGGTAACGAACGGCACTTGGACCTGTGTGTTGGTGGCCAGTGTATAGCATTTGGCGACATTCGTTTTCGTCACTTGGTGCCATGATCACCATGTTTGGAATACAACGCATAAAGCTTAAGTCGAACGCACCTTGGTGTGTTTGACCATCGGCACCGACAAGACCTGCACGGTCAATCGCGAACATGACCGGTAGATCCATGATAGCTACATCGTGGATCAACTGATCGTAGCCACGTTGTAGGAAAGTCGAGTAGATAGCCACAATCGGTTTATCACCCGCAATCGCCATACCGGTTGCTAGCGTCACAGCGTGCTGCTCAGCAATAGCAACGTCGAAGTATTGTTCTGGATATTCTTTAGAGAAACGTACCATGCCAGAGCCTTCACGCATTGCAGGCGTGATCGCCATCAGCTTAGGATCTTGCGCGGCCATATCACACAGGAAGTCGCCAAAAATCTTAGAGAAAGTTGGTTTAGAGCTGGTGCTCTTAGGCAGACTTGAGTGTGCTGGATCGAATTTCGGTACGCCGTGGTAACCGATTGGATCTTTCTCTGCTGGCTCGTAACCTTTGCCTTTCTTAGTCATGATATGCAGGAACTGAGGGCCTTTAAGGTCTCTCATGTTCTTAAGCGTTTTAATCAGCTCATTCACATCGTGCCCATCAATTGGACCAATGTAATTAAAGCCTAACTCTTCAAACATGGTGCCAGGAACAACCATGCCTTTTAGGTGTTCTTCTGTACGACGAACCAGCTCTTTAATCGGCGGAACGCCAGATAGTACTTTCTTGCCGCCCTCACGAATAGACGTGTAAAGACTGCCAGAAAGAACTTGAGCTAGGTGGTTGTTCAGAGCACCTACGTTTTCAGAGATCGACATCTCGTTATCGTTAAGGATAACCAGCATGTCATTGTGAATATCGCCCGCGTGGTTCATAGCTTCGAATGCCATACCCGCAGTAATCGCGCCGTCACCAATCACACTCACGACTTTACGATTCTTGCCTTCTTTCTTTGCACTGATAGCCATACCAAGTGCAGCACTGATCGAAGTTGAAGAGTGACCAACCGAAAGGGTGTCGTATTCGCTCTCTTGACGCCATGGGAATGGGTGTAGCCCATCTTTTTGACGGATAGTCGACAAGCGGTCGCGACGACCAGTAAGAATTTTATGCGGGTATGCTTGGTGGCCAACATCCCAAACCAACTGGTCAAAAGGTGTGTTGTACACGTAGTGCAGAGCAACGGTTAGCTCTACTGTACCTAAGCCTGACGCTAAGTGACCACTTGATTGGCTCACCGAGTTAAGAAGATAGGTACGTAATTCATCACAAAGCTGTGTAAGCGTCTCTTTCGGGAGGAGACGCAAATCCTCTGGCTTATCAGCTAAAGCAAGAGTTGGGTACTTTGATATATCAAGAGTCATAGGTAATGCGCGCTTATTGTCTTAGTTCTTGCGCTCGATGACGTATCGGGCGAACTCTTCGAGTAACTGGGTATTGTATGGGATTGCAGCCAAAGCTTGAAGCGCTTCCTGTAGCAGAGTTTGCGCTTTTTCTTGAGCGCCCTCTAAACCTAGCAAAGAAGGGTAGGTGCTTTTGTTTAATTCTTGGTCAGAACCCTGTGGTTTACCCAAAGTTTCAGTATCGCTGGTGATATCTAAAATATCATCTTGAACCTGGAATGCTAATCCAATGGCATCGGCGTACTTGTCTAATTGAGGCATCACTTCAAACGCTTTTTCGCCAGCAGCGAGTGCACCTAAACGAATCGCACATTTCATTAGAGCGCCCGTTTTATTGCGGTGAACTTCTTCTAACTCTTCTAGCGTGACAGAGCGGTTTTCAGCTTCAATATCAAGTGCTTGTCCAATACACATACCTTGTGCACCAGAGGCTTCAGCTAGGCGTTGAATCATTCGAACGCGATTGCTTTCCCCGTCAGCACTTAATGTGCCTTCCGCAAGTATAGTAAACGCGAGAGTTTGTAGTGCATCGCCCGTTAAAATTGCCGTTGCTTCATCGTATTTGATGTGGCAAGTCTGATGGCCACGACGCAGTTCATCGTCATCCATAGCTGGAAGGTCGTCGTGAATCAGAGAATAGGCATGAATACATTCGATTGCAGAGGCTGGAGTATCGAGTTCTTCAGCGGAGCAGCCGAGCATTTCCCCTGTAATGTAGACAAGAAATGGACGTGCGCGTTTACCGCCTAAAAGTAACCCATAACGCATCGCGTTGATCAGGTTCTGATTTTGGTGTGGCAGGCGATCAAGCCAAAGGTTCAGTTGCTCGTTATTACGTGCTTGATAAGACAATAAAGTCTCGATCATAGGGGATCTCATACAATTCGTTATTCTGGTTGTGGGTTAAAGTCACTAAGTTCTGCGTTTTCATCATTTTGCAGTAGGATGCTAACACGCTGTTCAGCATCGTTTAGTTTGCTTTGACCGGCACGAGCGAGGGAGATACCTCGTTCGAACTTCTTCAGCGCATCATCTAAAGCTAGATCACCATTTTCTAGTTGATCAACCAAGCCATCAAGCTCTTCGATTGCTGCTTCAAAGCTCATATTTTCAGGTTTCTTAGTAGCCATAATAAATCTGCGTTTGGAAAGATGAACGAACGTTACCCTAGGCCGCTAAGATGGTCAAATGTAACCAAGAAATTTTGCTAGAAAGTTCGTTTTTAATGGGCTTGAACTCACTTTGCTTGAATAACCTTAGCTTTATCGAGTTTATGCGCTACCTATAAGAGCAAAGTAAGCCAATAGTTGGGATTCAAAAACGAAAAGTGTGATACTTAGGCCAAGAATTTACTAAAAGATCTTATAGTCTTGCCGATACAAAGATTATCGTCGACATAGAGCTACAAAAAAGCATGAGGAGTGCTCAGTGGATTTAGCAACCCTAATAGGTTTGATTGGTGGATTTGCCTTTGTAATCATGGCAATGATCCTAGGTGGAAGCCTCGGGATGTTCTATGACACGACATCCATTTTGATCGTAGTTGGTGGCTCAACCTTTGTTGTTCTGATGAAGTTCACCATGGGGCAGTTCTTTGGTGCGACTAAAATTGCAGGCAAAGCCTTCATGTTTAAAGCCGATGAACCTGAAGATCTTATCGCTAAAGTGGTAGAGATGGCGGATGCAGCGCGTAAAGGTGGCTTCTTAGCACTCGAAGAGATGGAAATCAGTAACAGCTTCATGCAAAAGGGCATCGACCTGTTGGTGGATGGCCATGATGGAGATGTAGTACGTGCAGCATTGCAAAAAGACATCGCATTAACGACTGAACGTCACGAGCAGGGCGCGAAAGTGTTCTCTGCATTTGGTGATGTTGCTCCTGCTATGGGTATGATTGGTACCTTGGTTGGTCTGGTTGCCATGCTTTCGAACATGGATGATCCAAAAGCGATCGGTCCTGCGATGGCGGTAGCACTTTTGACCACTCTGTACGGTGCGATTCTTTCGAACATGGTGTTCTTCCCAATTGCTGACAAGCTTGCGCTACGTCGTGACCAAGAGACACTTAACCGTCGTCTAGTTATGGACGGTGTACTGGCTATTCAAGATGGTCAGAACCCACGAGTTATTGATGGTTACCTCAAGAGCTACCTCAACGAAGGTAAGCGCACGATTGATGGTGAACCTGCGTAAGAGGAGTTGAAGATGGATGAAGAGAATCCATGTAAATGTCCTCCTCCGGGGTTACCTCAATGGATGGGGACATTTGCTGACTTGATGTCACTGCTGATGTGTTTCTTCGTACTGCTGCTCTCATTTTCTGAGATGGACGTACTGAAGTTCAAACAGATCGCTGGCTCGATGAAATTCGCGTTTGGTGTACAAAACCGCTTGGAAGTGAAAGACATTCCTAAAGGCACCAGCATTATTGCACAAGAGTTCCGCCCTGGTCGCCCAGAGCCAACACCTATTGATGTGATCATGCAGCAGACTATTGATATTACGCAGCAAACGCTTGAGTTTCATGAAGGTGAATCTGAGCGTGCTGGCGGCACCATGCGTGACCAAGGCAAGATGACCGGAGGCAAGTCGCCAGAGGTTTCGACTCACGACAATCAAAATTCTGAGTCAGACCAACAGCAACAACAAGCTGAAGCTCAATCGCAAGAGATGGAAACCTTGATGGAAAGCATCAAGAAAGCGTTGGAACGAGAAATCGACCAAGGCGCGATTGAGGTGGAAAATCTTGGCCAGCAGATTGTGATTCGAATTCGTGAGAAAGGCGCATTCCCATCGGGTTCTGCTTTCTTACAACCTAAATTTCGCCCATTGGTGAGACAGGTCGCTGAATTAGTAAAAGATGTACCGGGCATTGTCCGAATCTCAGGGCACACCGATAACCAACGTCTTGATTCAGAGCTTTATCGCTCAAATTGGGACTTGTCATCACAGCGAGCAGTGTCTGTCGCTCAAGAGATGGAAAAGGTACGCGGTTTCTCTCATCAACGCTTGAGAGTGCGTGGTATGGCCGATACTGAGCCTGTGGAGCCGAATGATACTGAATGGCAACGTAGCCTTAACCGCCGCGTTGAAATCAGCATCATGCAGGGTGAACCGCTTTACAGTGATGAAGTGCCTGTTATTAATGAGTAGCCGATATGTGCACGCGGTGGTGAGCAGATAGCATCGAAAGCCCAACCTTATGATGAGGTTGGGCTTTTTGTTTGCTGGTCTTCAATCATCTCTCTGCTGTATTTATGTCGTTTCGAAACCTGCTACTTTTAATAACAGGCAGTTTAATGATGGTGTTGCAGCAAGCACTCTTTTCCTTGCTTCACTTTCTCATGTATAATTCGCGCCCTTAGATTTAGATATGATCTATTCTTGCTTCAAGTGCTGGGTAAATTCTCTAATTTGTTTGGCGATGAGCGTTTTCAAAATTTTGAACATTAATGTTGTGAAAGTACTATGAAATTTATTGTTAAGCCCCATCCGGAAATTTTTGTAAAAAGTGAATCGGTGCGTAAGCGCTTCACAAGGATTCTAGAGTGCAACATTCGTAACGTTATTCAACGTCGCTGTGAAAGTGTTGCGGTATTCAACCGTCGCGATCATATAGAAGTGACGTCTGAGAGTGACCAGTACTACACAGAAGTGTTAGAGGCTCTGACTCACACTCCAGGTATTCACCACTCTCTTGAAGTACAACAGTCTGAATTCAAAGACTTGCACGATATTTACGAGCAAGTACTAGAACGCAGCCGTGCTGACATTGAAGGCAAGACTTTCTCTGTTCGTGCTAAGCGTCGTGGTAAGCATGACTTTACATCTATTGAACTTGAACGCTACGTAGGTGGTGGTCTAAACCAAGCCGTTGAGTCAGCGAAAGTTCGACTTAAGAACCCTGATGTAACCGTTAAGGTTGAAGTGGCTAACGATAAGCTAAACCAAGTTCTAGCTCGCCATAAAGGCCTAGGTGGTTTCCCTCTTGGTACTCAAGAAGACCTACTGAGCTTGATCTCTGGTGGTTTCGACTCTGGTGTTTCAAGCTACCTGCACATCAAGCGTGGCTCTAAGGTTCACTACTGTTTCTTCAACCTTGGTGGCCCAGCGCACGAGATTGGCGTTAAGCAAGTAGCTCACTACCTATGGAACAAATACGGCTCATCTGCAAAGGTGAAGTTCATTTCTGTAGATTTTGAACCCGTGGTTGCTGAAATCCTAGAGAACGTTGAAGACGGCCAAATGGGCGTTGTTCTTAAGCGTATGTTCATGCGTGCTGGTGGTATGGTTGCAGAGCGTTTCGGTATTGAAGCGCTAGTAACGGGTGAAGCACTTGGTCAGGTTTCTAGCCAAACGCTAACTAACCTTCGCCACATCGACAACGTGACTGATACTTTGATTCTTCGTCCGCTTATCAACTGGGACAAAGAAGACATCATTGACCTTTCTCGTATCATCGGTACTGAAGACTTCGCTAAAGTAATGCCTGAGTACTGTGGTGTTATCTCTAAGAAGCCAACAGTGAAAGCGAAGAAAGGCAAACTGGAAGCAGAAGAAGCTAAGTTTAACTTTGAAGTGCTGGATCAAGTGATCGAGAACGCTCGTGTTATGGATATCCGTGACATCGAGAAAGAGAGCCAAGAGCAAGCGCCTGAAGTTGAACAAGTTCAAGCTGTTGCTGAGCACGCTATCGTTCTTGATATCCGTAGCCCAGAAGAAGAAGACGAAAGCCCACTAGAGATCGATGGTGTTGAAATTAAACACATTCCGTTCTTCAAGCTTTCGACTCAGTTCGGTGACCTAGACCAAGATAAAGAGTACTTGCTGTACTGTGACCGTGGTGTAATGAGCCGTCTACAGGCGCTCTACCTACAAGAGCAAGGCTTCCATAACGTTAAGGTTTACCGCCCATAGTGGAGTGTTGACCAACCGTTAATCATTTGCAAAGCCGCTTACTGAAAAGTAAGCGGCTTTTTTATTTTCTATTGTGAATGATTTACAGTAGTCAGACAGAGTCGTGAGTTTGGGCGTCCTATCGTCATGCTCAGATTCAAAATTTTTGATTGATAGAGAGAGTGAGCTCTAAACAGGTTTATAAGTACCGAAGAAGTGTGAGTATCTTGAAGTATTCTGTTACTTTTTAGTGCAACTCAATGGTGCTGTTTGTATGTGTTCAGTTGATTATTTGAGTGGGTATCTGATTCTGTGATTAGTGATGAAAAATAATAAAGATTAATTAGCACAGCGGCTCTTCTCCGCTTAGA